>DATIMX010000591.1:0-6243 GCA_035474935.1 Geodermatophilus sp.
CCGACGAGCTTGACCGGGATGCCGAGCTCGCGCTGCACCGAGACGACGATGCCGCCCTTGGCGGTGCCGTCGAGCTTGGTGAGGACGACGCCGGTGACGGTCACCGCCTCGGTGAACACGCGGGCCTGGACGACGCCGTTCTGGCCGGTCGTGGCGTCGAGGACCAGCAGCACCTCGGTCACCGGTGCGACCTTCTCGACGACCCGCTTGATCTTGCCGAGCTCGTCCATCAGGCCGCCCTTGGTGTGCAGCCGGCCGGCGGTGTCGATCACGACGGTGTCGACCTCGCCCTCGGTCCCGGTGCGGGCCGCGTCGAAGGCGACCGACGCCGGGTCGGCGCCCTCGCGGCCGCGGACGGTGAGGACGCCGACCCGCTCGCCCCAGGTCTCCAGCTGGTCGGCGGCGGCGGCGCGGAAGGTGTCGGCGGCACCCAGGACGACGCTCTTGCCGTCGCCGACGAGGACGCGGGCGATCTTGCCGACCGTGGTCGTCTTGCCCGCGCCGTTGACGCCGACGACCAGCACGATGCCCGGCCGGCCGTCGTGCCGGTCCACGCCGAGGCTGCGGTCGAGGTCGGGGCCGAGCACGGCCGTCAGCTCCCGGACCAGCAGCTGCCGCAGCTCCTGGCCGGAGGCGGTGGCCAGCACCATCGACTGGGTGCGCAGCCGGTCGACGATCTGCTGGGTGGCGGCCACGCCGACGTCGGCGGCCAGCAGCGTCTCCTCGACCTCCTCCCAGTCGTCCTCGGTGAGCCGCTCGCGGGCCAGCACGGTGAGCAGGCCGCGGCCCAGGTTGGACTGCGATCGGGCCAGCCGGGAGCGCAGCCGTACCAGCCGGCCGGCCGACGGCGGCGGGGTCTCGAAGACCAGGCCGGGCTCGGGGGCGGCCGGGGGCAGCTCGACCTCGGGCGGTGCCTCGGGCGAGACGGCGTCCGGCTCGGCCGTCGTCCCCATCCCGCTGGCCGTCGCCCCCGAGGGCCGGGGCGGCGCCTCCGTCGTCGGCGTCGGCGGGCGCGGCCGGGTCAGCGTGGTGCCGGCAGCGGCGTCGTCGTCCAGCCGGGTGGTCCGCCGGCCGCGACCGACGAGCAGGCTGACCCCGAGGACCAGCCCGACGAGCAGGATCGCGATCGCGATCAGCACGAACTCCATGGCCCTCAGTCTCCCAGCACCCGCGTGCGGGGTCCGTGCGGAACCCGCGGCCGTGGGCCACCCTGGGCGGCATGCCGCTGCCCGACCGGGAGAACCCGGTCCTCCTCCTCGGTCCTCTCCTGCGGCACGTCGACCCGGTGTCGGCGACCGTGTGGGTGGAGACCGACCGGCCCTGCGAGGTGACGGTGCTCGGCCGCCGCGCCCGCACCTTCTGCGTGAGCGGCCACCACTACGCCCTCGTCGTCGTGGAGGGGCTCGAGCCGGGCAGCGTCACGCCCTACGAGGTGCACCTCGACGGCGCGCGCGTGTGGCCCGAGGCGTCGTCCACCTTCCCGCCCGGTCGCATCCGGACGCCGGGGCGGCCCGGCCCCTTCCGCATCGCGTTCGGCTCCTGCCGCTACGCCACCCCCAGCACCGTCGACGCCGCCGAGGGCATCCCGCCGGACGCGCTGGACACCTACGCCGCGCAGCTCCGGGCGCGGCCGGAGGAGGAGTGGCCCGACGCGCTGGTGCTGCTGGGCGACCAGGTCTACGCCGACGAGCTGACGCCGGCGACCCGGCACTGGCTGTCGCTGCGCCGGCAGCGACCGGCCCCGCAGGACGCCCAGGTCGACGACTTCGAGGAGTACACCCGGCTCTACGCGGAGTCCTGGAGCGACCCGCAGGTGCGCTGGCTGCTGTCGACCGTGCCGTCGTCGATGATCTTCGACGACCACGAGATGATCGACGATTGGAACACCTCCGCCGCCTGGCGCCGGAAGGTGACCGGCCAGGACTGGTGGACCCGCCGGATCTGCGGGGGCCTGGTCAGCTACTGGGTCTACCAGCACCTGGGCAACCTCAGCCCGCAGGAGCTGGCCGGGAACGCCACCTGGCAGGCGGTGCAGGAGCACCGGGACGACGCCGAGCCGGTGCTGCAGGCGATGGCCGAGGCCGCCGACCGGGATCCGCGCTCGATCCGCTGGAGCTACGTGCGGCACTGGGGCGAGGCGCGGATGATCATGATCGACAGCCGGGCCGGCCGGGTGCTCGACGAGTCCGCGCGGCGGATGCTCGACGAGGAGGAGTTCACCTGGGTGGAGGCGGCGATGCGCCGCGCCGTCGACGAGGGCGTCGAGCACCTGGTGCTGGGCACCTCGCTGCCGTGGCTGCTGCCGCACGCCATCCACCAGGTGGAGCGGTGGAACGAGACGCTCGTCCGGCGGCACCTCGGCCGTCCGCTGGGCTGGGTCTCCGAGCAGCTCCGGCAGGCCGCCGACCTCGAGCACTGGGCGGCGTTCGGCGACTCCTTCGAGCGGCTGGGCCGTGCCCTGGTCGGGCTGGCCCGGGGCGAGCAGGGCCGGGCGCCGGCGACCGCGCTGGTCCTCTCCGGCGACGTCCACCACGCCTACGCCGCCGAGCTCGTGGGCCCCGACGGTCTGGCCACGCGGGTGCACCAGCTGACCGTGTCGCCGCTGCACAACCAGGCTCCGCACCCGATCCAGGTGGGCTTCCGGATCGGCTGGAGCCGCTGGGCCCGTCGGCTGACCACGGGGCTGTCCCGCCTGGCGCGGGTCCGCCCGTCGGAGCTGGACTGGGCCAAGCAGGCCGGCCCGTACTTCGGCAACCAGCTCGGCGAGCTGGTCCTGCACGACCGGGACGCCTCCTTCCGGCTGTTCGTCACCCACCGGGACGACGCGGGCCAGGAGCGGCTGGAGCTGGTCGCCGACCTGCCGCTGTCGGACCCGGTCCCGGCGGAGGTGGCAGGCTGACGAGGTGAGCGACCCCCTCGGCACGCGGCCCGCTCCGGGCCCCGACCAGCCGCCGATCCCGGTGCGGCTGGTCACCTTCAACACCCACCACGGCGTCGGGGACGACGGCCGGCACGACCTGCCGCGGCTGGCGACGGTGCTCGCCGCGGCCGACGCCGACCTCATCTGCCTGCAGGAGGTCGACCGGTACTACGGCGGGCGCAGCGAGGACGTCGACCAGGCGCTGCTGCTCTCCCGGGCGCTGGACATGCAGCTGGCCTGGGGCCCGGCGATCGACGAGCCGCGCCGGGAGGAGGGGCTGCGCCGGCAGTACGGCAACGCGCTGCTGTCGCGGCTGCCGATCCTCGTCAGCGACGTCCACCCGCTGCCCGGCAGCGGCGAGCCGCGCAGTGCGCTGCGGACCATGGTCGAGCTCGACGGCGCCGCGCTGTGGGTGACGACCACCCACCTGTCCACCCGCTCGCCGCAGGAGCGTGCCGAGCAGCTCGCCGCGATCGCGCAGCTGCACACCGAGCCGATGCGGACCGGCGTCCTCGTCGGGGACTTCAACGCCGACCCGGGTGCCCCGGAGCTGGCTCCGCTGACCGGGCGGTTCGCCGACGCCTGGGAGCTGGCGCCCGACCGTGAGGACCGGGCCGGCTGGCGGTTCTGGCAGGCCCGGCACGGCGGGACGCACCCGGCCCGGCGCCCGCACCGGCGGATCGACCAGGTGTGGGTCTCCCCCGGCGTCGGGGTGGCCCGCGCGCACGTGCTCGACGGCGCCGGCGCCTCCGACCACCTGCCCCTGGTCGTCGACCTGCAGGTGCAGTCGGGGGTGTGAGACGCCGAGCGTGCCCCACCTCCCGGGCGACTCAGCCGGACGCGGCCTGCCGGAGTCGTGCGGCCCGCCGGGTGAGGTGGTCGCGTTCGGCCAGGTTCGATGCGGCCCGCGCCGCCGCGGCGTAGAGGTCGGCCGCGTCCGCGAGCCGTCCGGCCTTCTCGTGGAGGTACGCCGCGGCCGCGGTGTGGCGCGGGAGGCCCGGGTCGACCTCGGCCAGGGCGGCCAGCCCCGCCGGTGCCCCGTCGGCCTCCCCGACCGCCACGGCGCGGTTGAGCCGGGCGACGTCGGAGCCGGTGAGGGCCACGAGCTCGTCGTACCACTCCACGACCTGCACCCAGTCGGTCTCCTCGAACCGCCGCGCGTCGGCGTGCAGGGCGGCGATCGCCGCCTGGGCCTGGTACTCACCGAGCCGGTCCCGGGCGAGCGCGGCCTGCAGGATCTGCACACCCTCGGCGATCAGCGCAGTGTCCCACCGGGACCGGTCCTGCTCGGCGAGCGGGACCAGCCGGCCGGCGGAGTCGGTGCGCGCGGCGCGGCGCGCGTGGTGCAGCAGCACCAGCGCGAGCAGGCCGGCCACCTCGGGGTCGTCGACCGCCGCCGCAAGCTGCCGGGTCACCCGGATCGCCTCCGTGGCGAGGTCGACCTCGCCGGAGTGACCCTCGTTGTAGATCAGGTAGAGCACCCGCAGCACCGTGGGGAGATCGCCGGGCTGGTCCAGCGGCACGTCGGCGATGCGCCGTTTCGCCCGGCTGATCCGCTGGCCCATCGTCGCCTCCGGCACGAGGTAGGCCTCGGCGATCTGCCGGGTGGTGAGCCCGCCGACGGCGCGCAGCGTGAGCGCCACCGCCGAGCTGGGCGTCAACGACGGGTGTGCGCAGAGGAAGTAGAGGCGCAGCGTGTCGTCGACCGCGGGCACCGGCCCCTGCGGCGGCTCCAGGTCGTGGGCGACCTCGCGGCCCTGACGGGCGCGCTCGGACCGGCACAGGTCCAGGTACCTGCGCCACGACACGGTGACCAGCCACCCCTTGGCGTCCCGCGGTGGGTCCGCCGGCCACGTCCGGATGGCCTCGACCAGCGCCTCCTGGACGGCGTCCTCGGCCGACGCGAAGTCCGCTCCGCGCCGGACGAGGACGCCGATCACCTCGGGGATCAGCTGTCGCAGCCGCGATTCGTCCATGCCGGTGCCCGGGTGCCGCCGTCCGGTCACTCGGTGACGGCGGGCGCGTCGCCGAGGAAGGGCCGCACCTCCAGCCACTCGTGGATCGGCTTGCCGCCGGCCCCGGGGGCGGCCGACAGCTGCCCGGCCAGCTCGACGGCGCGGTCCCAGGAGTCGACGTCGATGACCATCCAGCCGGCGATCAGGTCCTTGGTCTCGGGGAACGGACCGTCGGTGACCGGTGGCCGCCCCTCGCCGTCGTACCGGACGAACGCACCCTCGGGCGCCAGTGCCTGTCCGTCGACGTACTCACCCGACTCCTCGAGCCGCGTCGCGAAGTCCTGCATGTACGCGACGTGGGCGTCGATCTCCTCAGGCGTCCACTGGTCCATCGGCACGTCGTTCACCGCTGCAGGGGCGCCGCGGTAGTGCTTGAGCAGCAGGTACTTGGCCATGGTGTCTCCCTCTCGCGGTGCGGCCCATCCTGGCCGCCTCACCCCGTGGACGGAGCCGACGAGGCGTTCTCGACACCGCCGGACCCCAGACCACACGGGGATGCGTGGAACCCGCGTGGATCCGCCGGCCACCCGCCACGACGAACCGGCCCTTCCCCACCGCGGCGGCGTCGTCCTCGCGCCGGCGCCGCTAGGCGGGTTCGGCCTCGCGCAGCCGCTGACTGATGACGCCGGTGATGCCGTCCCCACGCATGCTCACGCCGTAGAGCGCGTCGGCGATCTCCATCGTCCGCTTCTGGTGCGTGATGACGATCAGCTGCGAGGTCGCGCGGAGCTGCTCGACGAGGGTCAGCAGCCGGCCGAGGTTGACGTCGTCGAGGGCGGCCTCGACCTCGTCGAGCACGTAGAACGGCGAGGGCCGGGCCCGGAAGATGGCCACGAGCAGCGCGACGGCGGTCAGCGAGCGCTCGCCACCGGACAGCAGCGACAGCCGCTTGACCTTCTTGCCCGGCGGGCGGGCCTCGACCTCCACACCGGTGGTCAGCATGTCCTCGGGGTCGGTGAGGTGCAGCCGGCCGTGCCCGCCCGGGAAGAGGACGGCGAAGACCTGCTCGAACTCCCGCTGCACGTCGGCGAAGGCCGAGGCGAAGACGTCGTGGATCCGCCCGTCGACCTCGCGGACGACGGTGAGCAGGTCGCGGCGGGTGGCCTTGAGGTCCTCGAGCTGCGTGGCCAGGAAGCCGTGCCGCTCCTCGAGCGCCGCGAACTCCTCCAGCGCCAGCGGGTTGACCTTGCCGAGCGTGGCCAGGTCGCGCTCGGCCTTCGCGGCGCGGCGCTCCTGCGCGGCCCGGTCGTAGGGCACCGGGTCGGGCTCGGGCTCGCCGGCGTCCTGCGCGGCCGCGAGCTGCGCGGG
>DATIMX010000592.1:0-3462 GCA_035474935.1 Geodermatophilus sp.
CCTGTCGGGCCGGGAGATGCACAACACCACCGGGGTGCAGGCGTTCGTCCACGGCTTCGCGTACGTCTACAACGCTCAGCTGCCCCACGAGTGGGTCACCGATCCGCGCAACCCGGTGCACGTGCCCTACGCGGCGGTGAACACCTTTGGCGCGCCCGGTAGCTGCTCGACCTGCCGGCCCCCGAGGAGCTGCTGCACGTCGACGCACCCGTCCTGGAGGTCGACGGGGAACCGTCCCGCGCCTGACCGCCGCCCCGGTGGGCGCGGCGCTCACCCGTGCGGAGGAGGGGCCGGTCCACCGGGTAACGCCCGGATCCGGCGGTGCCGTTGGGAGGGCATGCGTCTCCTCGATCGACGGACGGTGCGGTGGCGGCGACGGCGGGGTGTCCCGCTGTGGTCCTACCTCACCGCCCTCGTGCTCGTCCCGCTTCTCGGCGTCGTCGTCCTCACCACCCTCGTGGCGCGGGACCGCCAGGCCGACGCGGACAGTGCCGCGCGGGCCGAGGAGGCCGTCCGGGCCGTGGCCCGGCTGGACGCCGCCCGCAGCGGCGTGGAGCACGAGATCGTGCCCATGCTGTCGCTCGCCGCGCTGCACGACGAGGACCTCGCCGACTCCCTGGGGCTGCCCGACTTCCTGGTCGCCGGGCAGATGCAGATCGCCGTGCAGACAGCAGCGGAGGCCCGGGCGGCGACCGACGCGGCGCTGGGCGCCGTGCCCGCGGGCAGCCTCGGCAGCGAGGCCGCCCGGCAGGCCGCCGCCGACCTCGCCGAGCTGCGGGAGCGTGCCGACGCCCCGCACCTGGTCCCCGAGGACTTCTACTTCGACTACCTGGCCGTCTCCAACGCGCTGATGGCCGCGCAGCGCCGTGCCGCCGCGGTCGCCAGCGCCGAGGAGGTGCCCGGGGCTACCCAGCGCGCCATCCGCGACGTCGACATCGCCGCCCACCTGGCCCAGGCCGCGAGCCGGCAGACGCCCCTGTTCCTCGCCTCGCAGCTGCAGGCCGGCGAGCTCACCGCCGGGGCGCGCCTGGGCGGCGAGAACGCGCGGCTGGCCTACACCGACGCCCAGCGCGCGATGGAGGACCTGTCCCAGCCGGCGCTGCGCCTGCGCTGGGCCGAGGTGCGCTCCGCCCCTGCCGTGGTCGAGGTCGACGCGCTCCTGTCGCCCGGCGCCGGCCCGGACGGCCGAGCCGCCGTCGTGGCCATCGATGAACTGGTGCCGCTGCTGTTCCGCGCGAACGAGCGCGACGCCCTGCTGGCCGGCCTCGTGGTGAGCGCCGTCGAGGAGGTCCAGGGCCTGGCCGCCGCCGATCGGGTCGAGGCGGGAGAGCGGCTGGCCACCACCTTGCAGCTCGGCCTCGGGCTGCTGCTGGTCTCCGCGGTCGGGGCCCTCGTCCTGGGCCGCCGGGTGGCCCGCTCGCTGGGCGCCCTGGCACGGCAGGCCACCGAGATCAGCGAGGGCCGGCTGCAGGAGGTCGAGGCCTCGGGGCCCCGCGAGGTGCGGACGGTGTCCACGGCGCTGGGATCGGCCGTGGCCACGCTCTGGCGCATCCAGGACCAGGCCCAGGCCGTCGCGCGCGGCGACCTGTCCGACCCGCTGCTCGACGAGCCGCTGCCCGGCCCGCTGGGCGCGGTCGTCCATGCCTCGGTCCAGGAGGTCGTGCACGCCGTCCGGCAGCGGCAGGAGCTGCAGTCCGCGCTGACCCACGAGGCCACGCACGACCCCCTCACCGGCCTGCCCAACCGGGCTCAGGCGCTGGCCCTGATCACCTCGGCCCTGCACCGGGGCCGGCGCTCCGGTCAGATGACCGGCCTGTTGTTCGTCGACCTCGACGGGTTCAAGGCCGTCAACGACGCTCACGGCCACGCCTGCGGCGATGAGGTGCTGCGAACCGTGGCCGGCCGCATGTCGGCCGCTGTCCGGCCCGGGGACGTCGTGTGCCGTCTCGGTGGCGACGAGTTCGTCGTGCTCGTGGAGGCCGTGCCGGACGAGCACGACCTCCAGCAACTCGGGGACCGACTGATCGCCGCCGTGTCCGAGACGGTCGACTTCGACGGGCAGCACGTGGCCGTCGGGGCCTCCATCGGGATCGCGACCAGCCGGGACGCCGGTACGGACGCCGACGTGCTGCTCGCCGAGGCCGACACGGCCGCCTACCGGGCCAAGCGGCGCGGCCGCGGACGGACGGAGATGTTCGACGAGGCCCTGCGCCTCCAACTGCAGGAACGGGCCGAGCTCGAGGCCGCGATCGGCGCCGGTCTCGCCGCCGGGGAGATGCACCTGCACTACCAGCCGGTCATCGACGTGGCCGAGCACCGGGTCACCGGCTACGAGGCGCTGCTGCGCTGGGAACGGCCGGGCGTCGGGCCGGTGCGCCCGGACGACTTCATCCCGGTCGCGGAGGGGTCGGCGCTCATCTGCGACATCGGCCGCTGGGTCCTGCACACGGCGACCCGGCAGCTGGCCGCCTGGCTGGCCGACCTGCCCGAGGGCGCTCCGCAGCCGACGGTGGCCGTGAACATCTCCGGCCGGCACCTGGCCGACCGGTCGGTCGTCTCCGACGTCGCCGACGCGCTCGCCGCCTCGGGGCTACCCGCCCGCTGCCTGGTCCTGGAGATCACCGAGACGGTGATGGTCAGCGACCCGCTGGCCATCGGACACCTGGAGGCGCTGCGGGAGATGGGGGTGTCGGTGGCCATCGACGACTTCGGCACCGGCTACACCTCGATCGGCCAGCTCCAGCACATGCCGGTCGACACGCTCAAGATCGACCGGAGTTTCGTGGCCTCGGACGACGCGGGCACCCGGGCACTCGTGGCGCTGATGATCCGGGCCGCGCACACCTTCGGGCTCACCGTGGTCGCCGAGGGGGTGGAGCAGCCGGAACAGCTGGAGCGCCTCCGCGCCGAGTCCTGCGACCACGCCCAGGGCTACCTGCTGCACCGGCCGCTGCCCCCGGCCGTGGCCAGCCAGCTGCTCCCGCTCCGGTCACCGACCGGCCGCTGACCCCGGCCGGCAGCCGCAGGACACACTCCCGGCACTCGGACTGCCGCTGGCGTTCGCGCCGGGTGATCCGGTCGTCCGAGGCCACCAGGGTGATGTCGTCCGTGGTCATGCCGTCTCCTTCCAGGCCAACGCAGCCGGGCGGCCGTCCCACGTCGTCCCTCCGTGGTCAACCGGTGGCGACTGCGCCGCCGCTGTTGGGGACCAGCTCGACCCAGGTGTTCCCGGGCGCCAGCGTCACCGGTGCGCCGTCCGCTCCGGTCAGCCTCACCCGGTCCCCGGTGTCCGGCTTGGACCAGGTGGCCTCGACCGTGTGGCCGCCGGAGGCGACGAGGGCCCGGCCGGTGCCGGTCAGGATGGTCTCCGGGACGGGGTTGCCTGCCGGATCCCGGGCCTCGGTCGCGACGACGTCGACGCGCAGGACGACGACGTTGGTGGCGCCGATCCGCCGGCCGTCC
>DATIMX010000593.1:0-2600 GCA_035474935.1 Geodermatophilus sp.
CGGTCCAACGGCGCGCAGCCCAGCGCGGGCAACATGTTCGAGCTCGACGCGATTGCCGCCTGCTTCATCGGTGGCGCGGCCGTCACCGGCGGTGTCGGCACCGTCGTCGGTGCCATGGTCGGCGGTCTGATCATGGCCGTCATGAGCAACGGCATGCAGCTCATGGGCATCGACCAGTCCATCCAGTCGGTGGTCAAGGGCCTGGTGCTGCTGCTGGCCGTGGCCTTCGACGTCTACAACAAGCGGCGCGCCGGCGGGTCCCGCTGACGCCCGGGGCGGCCCCGCGGAGGTCTCGCGGGGCCGCCCCACAGGGCATCGACCGAGGCGGCCGCGGGCCGGCTCCTCGAGGGAGAGGGGTGACGGTGGAGCCCGAGGGGGCGAGCCGAGCGCGGGTCATGTCGGACGTCGCGGCTCGCGCCGGCGTCTCGCACCAGACGGTGTCCCGGGTGATCAACGGACACCGCAACGTCGCACCGCAGACCCGTGAGCGGGTCGAGCGGGCGATCCGCGATCTGGGCTACCGGCCCAACAGCGCCGCGCGGGCACTGGTCACCGGCTCGACCCGCACCCTCGGGTTCGTCACCGTCAACATCAACCAGTACGGCCCGGCGCAGACCCTCGTCGGGCTGGAACGGGCGGCACGGGCGGCCGGCTACTCGCTCAGCGTCACCATGCTGGACGAGGCCACCGCCGAGGCGATGCGCGACGCCCTCGACCGCTTCACGGCCCAGTCGGTGGACGCCGTCCTGGCGCTGGCCACCTACGACGACGCCGCCGAGGCGCTGCACCAGGTGCACACCCCGCTGCCCCTGGTCACCGTGCAGAGCGGCGGGGCGCTCGAGGAGCCCGCGGTCGGCGTCGACCAGGTCGCCGGCGCCCGGCTGGCCACCCGCCACCTGCTCGACCTCGGCCACCGCACCGTCCACCACGTCACCGGTCCGGCCGACTCCAAGGAGGCCCGCGACCGGGTCGAGGGCTGGCGCGCCGAGCTGACCGCCGCGGGCGCCCCGATCCCGGTGTGCCTGCACGGCGACTGGACGCCGTCCTCGGGGTACGAGGCCGGCCGCCGGCTCGCCGCCCGCAAGCGCGCCGGCGAGGACGTCACCGCGGTCTTCCTCGCCAACGACCAGATGGCCCTGGGCCTGCTCGCGGCGCTGCACGAGGAGGGCCTCGAGGCGCCGTGGGACGTCAGCGTGGTCGGCTTCGACGACCTGCCCGAGGCGCCGTACCTGACCCCGCCGCTGACCACCGTGCGGCAGGACTTCGCCGAGCTCGGCCGCCGGGCCGTGGAGCTCGTGCTCGCCCGGCTGGCCGGGCGGGAGCTGCACCAGGACCCGGTGCCGGCGTCGCTCCTGGTGCGCTCCAGCACCGGCCCGGCGCCGGCGTGAAGGGCTCTGTGACTGTGTCGTTGTTAGCGCTAACATCTCCGTCGCCGGACGCCGTCCCCGACGGGCGGGGTACGGGGATCGGCGGAGCTGCGCTCACCGGGACCCCGGGAGCCGGGTTCACCCCGTGGCGAAAGGGTCGCGAGAGATGACGATGAGTGCCGGCGAAGCGATCACCGGAGGTCGGACGGCCCTGGGCATCGAGCTGGGGTCGACCCGGATCAAGGCAGTGCTCGTCGGCCCGGACCACGCTCCGCTCGCGGTCGGCAGCCACGACTGGGAGAACCAGTTCGTCGATCGGCGGTGGACGTACTCGCTGCAGGCCGTCTGGGCAGGGGTGCAGCAGAGTTTCGCGGCTCTGGCGGACGACGTGCGGCAACGCCACGGGGTCGAGCTGGCAGGGGTCGGCGCGCTCGGCGTGTCGGCGATGATGCACGGCTACCTGGCGTTCGACGCCGACGGTGAACTGCTCACGCCGTTCCGCACCTGGCGCAACACGAACACGGGCCGAGCAACGGAGCGGCTCAGCGCGGAGTTCGGCGTCAACATCCCGCACCGGTGGAGCGTCGCGCACCTCTACCAGGCGATCCTGGACGGCGAGGACCACCTCGGCCGGCTCGATCACCTGACGACCCTGGCCGGCTACGTGCACTGGCGGCTCACCGGCGAGAAGATCCTCGGCATCGGTGATGCCAGCGGCATGTTCCCCATCGACGTCGGCACCGGCGGTTACTCCGCTCCGATGCTGGCCCGGTTCGACCAGCTGGCTGCCGAGGCCGGGGTCGAACTGACCCTCGCCGACCTGCTGCCCGCGATCGCGTCCGCCGGCCAGCCGGCCGGCGAGCTCACCGAGGCGGGCGCGGAGCTGCTCGACCCGACCGGGCGGCTGCGTCCCGGCGTTCCGCTCTGCCCACCCGAGGGGGACGCGGGCACGGGGATGGTCGCCACCAACTCGGTCGCTCCGCGCACCGGCAACGTCTCCGCCGGGACGAGCATCTTCGCCATGGTCGTGCTCGAGCGCGAACTCACCCGGATGCACCGCGAGCTCGACCTCGTGACCACGCCGGCCGGCGACCCGGTGGCCATGGTGCACTGCAACAACGGGGCCAGTGAGGTGAACGCCTGGGTCGGTCTGTTCACCGAGTTCGCCCGGGCGCTGGGTTCCGAGGCGGATCCGTCGGCGATCTTCGAGGTCCTGTTCTCCGCCGCGCTCGG
>DATIMX010000594.1:0-4057 GCA_035474935.1 Geodermatophilus sp.
CGCCCGCTGAGCCAGGCGATGCTGCACAGCCACGACGCCCGCGTCGCCGTCCCCACGTACGACCGCAGCGCACTCACCCCGGCCGTCGTCCACCTGAGCGTGGGCGGCTTCTCCCGGGCCCACCAGCTCATCTACTTCGACGAGCTCGCCGAGCGGCGCATCTCCACCGAGTGGGGCGTCGTGGGCGTCGGCCTGCGGCAGCGGCACCTGCAGGAGGCCCTCGCCCCGCAGGACCACCTCTACACCGTCGTCGAGCGCAGCCCGGACGGCGAGCGCGCCCGCGTCGTCGGCGTGATGGTCGACTACCTCTACGCCCCCGACGACCCCACCGCCGTCCTCGACCGGCTCAGCGACCGCCGCACCCGCCTGGTCACGCTCACCATCACCCCGGGCGGCTACCCCCTCGACCCGCAGACCCGCGCCTTCCGCGCCGACGACCCCGACGTGGCCCACGACCTGGCGCAGCCGTCCGCGCCGGCCACCGCCTTCGGCTACCTGGTCGAGGCCCTCGATCGGCGCCGGCGGGCGGGCCTGGCGCCGTTCACCGTCGTCTCCTGCGACAACCTGCACCGCAACGGCGAGGCCACCCGCGCCTCCGTCGTCGGCCTGGCCCGGCTGCGCGACGAGGTGCTCGCCCGCTGGATCGCCGACCGGGTCGCCTTCCCCAGCAGCATGGTCGACCGGATCACCCCGCAGACCCCGCCCGAGGAGCGCGCCGCCCTCGCCGCCCGCTACGGCGTCGACGACCGCTGGCCGGTCGTCACCGAGCCGTTCTCCCAGTGGTTCGTCGAGGACGTCTTCAGCTCCGGCCGCCCACCGCTGGACGAGGTCGGGGTCCGCTTCGTCGCGGACGTCGGCGACTACGAGCTGATGAAGACCAGGCTGCTCAACGCGAGCCACTCGGCGCTGGGCCACCTGGGCTCGCTGGCCGGGTACACCCGCATGGACGAGCTGATGTGCGACCCGGTCTTCACCGCGTACGTCGCCCGGCTCATGGACGACGAGGTCACCCCGCTGCTGCCGGAACCCGACGGCGTCGACCTCGCCGCCTACAAGGACACGCTGCTGCAGCGCTTCGCCAACCCGGCGATCGCCGACCGGCTGTCCCGGCTGTGCCGACGCGGTTCGGCCAAGCTGCCGCAGCACCTGCTGCCCTCGCTGCGCCAGGCGCTGGTCGAGGGCCGGTCCGCACCGCTGCTCACCCTGGCGGTGGCCGGCTGGTGCCGCTACCTGCGCGGCACCGACGACGCCGGCCGCCCGCTGCCGCTGGAGGACCCGCGCGCCGCCGAGCTGCAGGCCCTGGCACTGGAGGGCCGCGACGACCCGCGCCCGCTGCTCGCCGTCCGCCCGGTCTTCGGCGACCTCGGCGACGACCCGGCGTTCGTCGCCGACCTGAGCAGGGCGCTGGACCGGCTCGACCGGCTCGGCGCCCGCGCCGCGGTCGCCGCCACCCTGGCCGCCCGCCCCCTGCCCCGATGACCGCCGTCCCACCCGGAGGTACCGCCCCGATGCCCGCCCTCCCCGAGCCGCTCGTCGCGCGGCTCGAGGTCCTCCTCTGCGACGCCGACGGCAATCTGTTCCCCTCCGAGGAGCCGGCGTTCGTCGCCTCCGCCGACGTGACCAACCGCTTCCTCGCCGACCTCGGCGTCGACCGCCGGTTCTCCCCCGAGGAGCTGCGGCTGGCCACCACGGGCATGAACTTCCGGACGACGTCGCGCCGGCTGGCCGCCGAGGCCGGGCACCCCGAGGTCGACGTCGAGCCGTGGGTCGCCGAGGAGAAGCGGGCGGTCACCGCCCACCTCGGCGCCACGCTGACCCCGCACCCGGAGACCAGCGATGCCCTCACGGCGCTGTCGGCGTACCTGCGCCCCGCCGCGGTCAGCTCCAGCGCGCTGACCCGGCTGGCCGCCTGCTTCACCGCCACCGGGCTGGACGACCTCATCCCGCCGGCCGTGCGCTTCAGCGCCGAGGACTCGCTGCCGGTGCCCACCAGCAAGCCCGACCCGGCCGTCTACCTGTACGCCTGCGAGCAGCTGGGCATCGCGCCGGAGGCCGGGCTGGCCGTGGAGGACTCCGTCCCCGGCGCCCTGTCGGCGGTGCGGGCCGGCTGCCCCACCGTCGGCAACCTGCTGTTCGTCCCGGAGGCCGAGCGGGCCGGGCGAGCAGCGGCGCTGTTCGACGCGGGCGTGCTCACCGTGGTCGACTCCTGGCGGCAGCTGGCCGATCTGCTGCTCCCCCGGCTTCCCCGCCGGGCCACCGGAGACCTGATCCCGACCGGAGGAGATGGGTGAACATCGTCTACGTGGCCTTCCGCGGCCACTTCTCCGACAGCCCCCGCGCGCTCTACGAGGGGCTGCTCGAGCGCGGCGTCGAGGCGACCCACACGTGGCTCTCGGCCCCGCACACCCAGGCGACCTTCCCCGACGACGTCGCCACGGTGACCTTCGGCAGCCCGGAGTCGATCGCGGCGCTGGAGGGTGCGGACCTGGTGATCAGCAACGACCACATCCCGCTGGACTGGGAGAAGAAGCCCGGCGCCCGCTACCTGCAGACCTGGCACGGCACGCCGCTCAAGCGCATCCACAACGACGTGCGCTGGGCGCCCGAGGGCCGGCTGGCCTACCTGGAGCACGACATCGCGAGGTGGGACCTGCTGCTGTCGCCGAACGCGGCGAGCACCCCGCGGCTGCGCAACGCCTTCGGCTACCGCGGCGAGATCCACGAGACCGGCTACCCGCGCAACGACCTGCTCAGCAGCCCCCAGCGGGACGCCGTGCGGGCCGCCGTCCGCACCGACCTCGGCATCGACGAGGGCCAGACCGTCGTCCTGTACACGCCCACCTGGCGCGACGACCTGGTGTTCAACAAGACCGGTCCGCAGGACTTCGAGTTCCCCGTCGACCTCGACGAGTTCACCGCCCGGCTCGGGAAGGACCACGTGCTGCTGCTGCGGCTGCACAACATGGTCATGGACCGGCTCGAGGTCGTCGACGGCTCGCCGGTGCACGACGTCTGCAGCCACCCCGACATCCGGGACCTGTACCTGGCCGCCGACGCCATGGTCACCGACTACTCGTCGACGATGTTCGACTTCGCCATCACCGGCCGGCCGATGCTGTTCTTCACCTACGACCTGGCCTACTTCCGCGACGAGCTGCGCGGCTTCTACTTCGACCTGGAGGACGTCGCCCCCGGGCCGATGCTGTCCACCAGCACGGAGCTGATCGACGCCGTCGCCGACCTCGACGGGGTGCGCGAGCGCTACGCCACCCGCTACGCCGAGTTCCGGCGGACCTTCTGCCACCTGGAGGACGGGCACGCCACCGAGCGCGTCCTCGACCTGCTCTTCCCGGCGGCACCGGCCGCCGGGACCACCACCCGAGGAGGGGACGACCGTGCTCGCTGACCGCGCCACCACCGCCGAACTGACCGGGCCGGCGCCTGCCGCCCTGGGCCTGGACGTGCCCGTCCAGGTCGTCATCCTCGCCGCCGGGATGGGCACCCGGCTGGGCCGGCCCTGGCCCAAGCCGCTGACCCCGCTGCACGACGGGCGCAGCATCCTGCAGCGCCAGCTCGACGGGCTGCGCTCGGTGCTCGGCCCCTCGGTCGACATCACCGTGGTCGTCGGGTTCGAGGCCGAGCGCGTCATGCGTGCGGTCCCCGACGTGCGCTTCGCCTACAACCCCGACTACCGGATCACCAACACCTCGCAAAGCCTGCTGCGCGCCCTGCGGAACACCCGCGACGGCGGCGTGCTGTGGCTCAACGGCGACGTCGTCTTCGACCCGGCCGTGGTGGAGACCGCCCTGCCGGCGCTGCGGGCCGACGAGAGCTTCGTCTGCGTCGACACCTCCACCGTCGCCGACGAGGAGGTCAAGTACACCGTCGACGCCGAGGGCTGGATCGACCAGCTGTCCAAGACCGTCGTCGGCGGCCTCGGCGAGGCGGTCGGCATCAACCACGTCTCCTCCGCCGACAAGCCGGTGCTGATCGAGCACCTGGCCACCTGCGCGGAGCAGGACTACTTCGAGCGCGGCATCGAGACCGCGATCGCCTC
>DATIMX010000595.1:0-5005 GCA_035474935.1 Geodermatophilus sp.
CCCCCCCCGCCGCGGTGTGCAGCGGTGGCACGTGGCCGCCGCGCTGGTGGGCCTCGTGGCGGCCGGCTCGGCGTCCCTGTTCATCGGGGTCGGTGATCTGACACCGGCCGACCTGCTCGACCCCGACGAGGCGCAGGCGCGGGTGCTGTGGACCAGCCGGGTCCCCCGGCTGCTCGCGATCCTGCTGGCCGGCTCGGCGATGGCCGTGGCCGGGCTGGTGATGATGCACCTGACCCGCAACCGGTTCGTCTCCCCGCAGACCGCCGGGACGACGGAGTGGGTGGGCCTGGGCATCGTCGTCGCCACGCTGTGGTTCGGCGGGAGCTCGGTACTCGGCAAGATGTCGATCGGCGTGGTGTTCGCCCTGGTCGGCACGGCGCTCTTCGTCTGGCTGCTGCAGCGGATGGTGCTCACCGACGTGGTGGTGGTCCCGCTGGTCGGCATCCTGCTCGGCGGCGTGGTCACCGCGGCGACGACCTTCCTGGCCTACCGCTTCGACCTGCTGCAGTCGATGGACGTGTGGATGAACGGCGACTTCTCCGGCGTCCTGGCCGGCCGCTACGAGCTGCTCTGGCTGGTGCTGGCCGCCACCGTGCTCGCCTACCTGTGGGCCGACCGGTTCTCCGTGGCGGGGATGGGCGAGAGCTTCGCGATCAACCTCGGCGTCGCCTACACCCGCGTGGTCGTGGTCGGCCTGGCCATCGCCTCGGTCGTCACCGCGATCGTCGTGGTCAGCGTCGGCTCGATCCCCTTCCTCGGCCTCGTCGTCCCCAACCTGGTGACCCTGGCGATGGGCGACAACCTGCGCCGGGTGCTGCCGGTGACCGCGCTGACGGGGGCGGCGTTCGTGCTGGTCTGCGACGTCCTGGCCCGCACCATCCGGTACCCGTACGAGGTGCCGGTCGGGATGATCGGCGGGGTCGTCGGTGGCGTGCTGTTCATCTGGCTGCTGCTGCGGGCCCGGAAGCGGGCGTTCACGTGACCGAGCTCGCGAGGTCGCGCCGCGGGCAGGACGCCGCCGTGCTCACCGCGCCGCAGCGGGCCACCCGCCGGCGGCGCACGCTCGTCGTCCTCGGCGTCCTGACCGCCGCCGCCGTCGCCGCGTTCCTCACCGTCGACGTCACCGGCTCCTGGGACTACGCGCTGCAGCAGCGCGGGCGCCGGCTGGCCGCCATGGCGGTCGTCGCCGTGGCGGTCGCGGTCTCCACCGTGCTGTTCCAGACGGTCACCAACAACCGGATCCTGACCCCGGAGATCATGGGGTTCGACCGGCTGTTCGTGCTGATCCAGACGGTCGGGGTGTTCTTCCTCGGCGCCGCCACCGTCACCACGACCGACCCGCGGCTGCGCTTCGCGGTCGAGGTCGTCGCGCTGATCGGCTTCGGCGCCCTCCTCTACCGGTCGCTGTTCGGCCGCACCGAGCGCGACGTGTACGTGCTGGTGCTGCTCGGGGTGGTGCTCGGCTCCACCTTCACCAGCCTCACGCTGCTGGCCTCCCGGCTGATCGACCCCAACGAGTTCCTCACCCTGCAGGACCTGCTGTTCGCCAGCTTCAACTCCGTCGACCGGCAGCTGCTGGCGCTGTCCGCGGTGCTCGTCGTCCTGGTCACCGCAGGGGTGTGGCGGCTGCTCCCCCGGCTGGACGTCGTCGCGCTGGGCCGGGACACCGCCGTCGGCCTGGGCGTCGACCACCGCCGGGTGGTCAACCGGGCGCTGCTGGCCGTCGCCGTCCTCGTCGCCGTCGCCACCGCGCTGGTCGGGCCGATCACCTTCCTCGGCCTGCTGGTGGCCAACCTGGCCCGCCAGCTGCTGGGCACTCACCGGCACGCCTGGGTGCTCCCGGGTGCGGCCCTGCTGGGGCTGCTCGCCCTGGTCGGCGGCCAGCTGGTCCTCGAGCAGGTGTTCGGCTTCAACTCCAGCCTCAGCGTCGTCGTCAACTTCGTGGGCGGGATCGTCTTCATCGCCCTGTTGATCCGGGAGCCCCGCCAGTGATCGAGATCGAGTCCGTCACCAAGTCCTACGGCGGCGTCCGCGTGCTGGACGACGTCTCGCTGACCATCCCGACCGGCGGCATCACCTCGCTGATCGGCGCCAACGGCGCGGGCAAGTCCACGCTGCTCTCGGTCGCCGCCCGGCTGCTGCCGGCCGACAGCGGCCGGGTGCGCGTCGACGGGATGGACGTCGCGACGACGCCGGGCCGCGTGCTGGCCCGTCGGCTGGCCGTGCTCCGGCAGGAGAACGCGATGTCGGTGCGGCTGACCGTGCGCGAGCTGGTCGCCTTCGGCCGCTTCCCGCACTCCGGCGGTCGGCTGACGCCCGAGGACCACCGCCTGGTCGACGAGGCGATGGCGTGGTTCGAGCTCGGCCCGCTGGCCGACCGGCATCTCGACCAGCTCTCCGGCGGGCAGCGGCAGCGCGCCTACGTGGCGATGGTGATGTGCCAGGGCACCGACCACGTGCTGCTCGACGAGCCGCTGAACAACCTCGACATGCGGCACGCCGTCCAGATGATGCGGATGCTGCGTGGCATGGCCGACGAACTGGGCCGCACCGTCGTCCTCGTCGTGCACGACGTCAACGTGGCCTCCTGCTACTCCGACCGGATCGTCGCGATGCGGGAGGGGCAGCTGGTCGCCGAGGGCCCGACGTCCGAGCTGATGACGCCGGAGCTGCTGCGCAAGGTCTTCGACGTCGAGGTCGAGGTCCACGAGCTGGCCGGACGGCGGATCGGCGTCCCCTGGTCCTGACCCGACCCGCGCCGGCCGGCCGGCGCGGGTCCCCGGGTGAACGGCCTACCCGACCGCCACGCTCGTCCGGACGGCGCCGGTGGGGGCGGACGCCGGCACCGGGTCGAACGCTCCGCGGTCCTGGGTGCACACCGTCCCCGCCGGCGGGGTGGCCCCGGTGAGCAGGTACAGCGTGGTCGCCGAGGCCGCGCAGGTGCTCGTGCCGAGCGAGGTGTGCCCGACGCCGTCGACGGTGAGCAGGGTGCTGTTGGGCAGCAGGTCGTGCACGACCACCGCGTTGCGGTAGGGGGTGGCGGGGTCGTACCGGTTGCCGATGACGAGCACCGGGTTGCGGGTCCAGCTGTCCCACGGACCGGTGTGGCGCTCGGTCGAGCGGCCGGCCCACGGCGCGCAGACCAGCCCGAGGTAGGCCCACCGGGAGCCGACGTAGGGCGCGGTCGTGGCGTCCAGTGCGCGCCCGACCTCGCCGTAGCGGTAGGGGTCGTCCGGGTTGTCGGTGTCGGCGCAGGTGATGGCGGCGCTCGCGTCGGGGTAGTTGTCGTAGTCCTCCGACGTCGGCGGCTCCGGCAGGCTCTCCAGGACGGCGGCGACACCGGTGCCGTCGCCGAGGTACACCGCCTCCAGCAGCTCGCCGAGGACCGGCCACGTGTCCGGGGTGTAGAGCAGGCTCACGGTTCCCGCGACCAGCATCGAGTAGGTCACCGGCTGCGCCGGCTGATCGGGCACCGGGACCAGCAGCGGGGCCGCGCGCAGCCGGGCGGCGAGCTCGGCGTACTTCTGTTCCGGACTCCCGCCGGCGGCGAACGCGCACAGTTGCGGTCCGGCCTGCCCGCACAGCTCGAAGAACCGGTCCAGGGTCTCGGTGCTGCCCACCTCGCCGCGCTCGCGGACCGAGCTGATGGTGCCGGGAGGGCCGCTGGCCCACGCGGGGTCCACCGCGCCGTCGAGCACCAGGGCGCCGGTGCGGGTGGGGAAGGTGTTGGCGATGACCTGGCCGAGGAAGGTGCCGTAGGACAGGCCGTAGAGGTTGATCCGCGGGTCGCCCATCGCCGCGCGCAGCACATCCAGGTCGCGGGCGAACTGCAGGGTGCCGACGTGGTCGAGCAGGTCGCCGTTGCGTGCGCGGCACTCCTCCGCGAACGCGCGCACCTGCGCGATCGCCTGCTCCTCCTGGACCCGGTCGGTGGGGAAGTCGGCCAGCGTGGCGTAGGGCAGGGCGGCCTGCTCGGCGGTGCTGCCCGTGCAGCGCACCGGCTCGCTCTCGCCGGTCCCGCGGGGGTCGACGCCGACGAGGTCGTAGCGCGCGAGCACCTCCGCCGGGAGCAGCAGCCGGCCCACCTCGCGCACGATGTCCGCCGCTGAGCCGCCCGGGCCGCCGAAGTTGACGAACAGGGCGCCGATCCGGTTCGCCGGGTCGGCTGCGGGCAGACGCACCATGTGCAGGCTGAACGCGCGGCCCTGCGGGTCGGCGTAGTCGTACGGGACGTCGACGTCGGCCTGCTGGTAGCCGTCGCCCGCGTCCACCCAGGTGATCGACGGCACCGGCACGCCCGGTACGCCACCCGGTGGGGGCTCCGTGGCCGCGGGCGCTGCGGGAGTAGTGGGCGCTGCCGGAGCGGCGGCCGCGACGCCGCCGAGCGGGACGGCGAGCAGGGCGGCGGACGTCGCCGCCGCACAGGCAGCGGCGGCGATCCGGCGCCGCAGGCGGTGGCATGAGGTGATCGGCATGGGTCCCCCCGTGGTCGGCTCGCGCACCTGGCCGTCTCGGACTCGTCCGGCTCCGTCCGCCGAGCACTGTGCCGGTGTCCCCACCGACCGCGGAAGTGCCGACTGCGCGGCGACGACGTGTGTGGCCCGACCTGCTGCGTCCGCAGGCCGCCGTGAGGACGTCCTGGACGTGGGAACCGAGACCTCTCCCGGACGCGCGCCGGTGTCCCGGGCGCCGTTCCACGTGGAACCCGTCGGAGGCCGACGCGCAGATGGCCGACCTGCACCCGGTCGGCCGCGTCAGCACGCCCGCCGAGGTCGCGGAGGTGGTGGCCCTGCCGCTCTCCCCCGCCCCACGCTGCGAGTGGTCGAGGACGGCGCCTCCATGTCCGCCCACCTCCATGTCCGCTCACTGGACGCGGGCGGGCCGGACGGTTCTCCGCAGCCGCGGGTGTGTCTGCCCTTCAGCCGCGTGGCCTGACTCCTGCTGTCCCCCGGCGCCATCTGCAGGTCGACGTGACCTCGGAATTGTCAGTGGCCGAACGTATGTT
>DATIMX010000596.1:0-3351 GCA_035474935.1 Geodermatophilus sp.
GGGGCCGTCGCAGTGGCCGGTGGGGCAGCGTCGATGACGGCGGCGAACGCCGCACCGCCGGTCCAGCCCGACGTGCCTCCCGGCGAGTACCGCGGTGACCTGGCCAGCGGTGCCGACTGGATGGCGCACGTGCCCCAGGAGTGGAACGGGACCGTCGTCCTGTTCGCCCACGGCTTCGGGCAGTTGGCGGCCCAGGACGCCCCGGACGAGCCGACCCGGCAGGAGCTGCTCGAACAGGGGTACGCCCTCGTGGGGTCGTCGTACTCGGGGCCGTCGCTGTGGGCGCTGGAGTCGGCGGTCGACGACCAGTACGCCGCCCTGGAGGCGTTCGAGGAGCTGCTCGGCGTCGAGCCGGAGCGGACCATCGCCCTCGGCCGGTCCATGGGCGGCCTGGTGAGTGCCCGGCAGGCGGAAGACCCTCGCGGGGAGATCGACGGCGTCCTGACCACGTGCGGGCTCGTCGCCGGTGCCCTGAACCTGAACGACTACCAGCTCGACGGCGTCTACACGCTGTCCCACCTGCTGGCTCCGGATCAGGACATCCCGCTGGTCCGGTACGAGAGCCCGGAGCAGGCAGCACAGGCCGCGGCGGACCTGGTCGCGGTGGTGACGGAGTCGCAGGGCACGCCCGAGGGGCGGGCCCGCATCGCGCTCGCCTCCGCGTTCCTCAACATGCCGACCTGGTACTCCGGGGACGTCCCACCGGCGCCGCAGGACCACCAGGCCCAGCAGGTGCAGCAGTACGAGGCGCTGGTCGCCGGAGGCCTCGAGCGGTACGTGACCGGCCGGCAGCAGATCGAGCTCGCAGCGGGGGGCAACAGCGCCTACAACGCCGGCGTCGACTACCGCGCGCTGTTGGACAGCAGTGCCCACGCCGATCAGGTCCGGGCGCTGTACCGCGAGGCCGGGCTCGACCTGGACGCCGACCTGGCCACGCTGACCCGCGACGCGGACGTCGAGGCCGACCCCGAGGCCGTGGCCGACCTGACCCGGTCGTCGATGGTCACCGGGGAGCTGGCGGTCCCGGAGCTGGCCATCCACACCGTCGCCGACGAGCTCGTCCCGGTGGAGCACGAGGACTGGTACGCCGAGCAGGTGGCCAGAGCGGGTGAGGCGGGTCTGCTGCGCCAGGCCTACGTGGACGGGGCCGGCCACTGCGAGTTCCAGCCGGCCGAGCAGGTCGCGGCGCTCCAGGCGCTCGAGCAGCGGCTCGACACCGGTCGCTGGGACGACCTGGCCGACCCGGCTCGGCTGAACGCCGCAGCCGACGCCCTCGAGCTCGGGACCACCGCCCGGTTCACCCCGTTCGACCCGGCACGGCTGGTCGGCGGGCTCGGGGAGCCGGGGCGCGACCGGGACCGCTGACCGCCAGGAACCCGGCGGGACACCGAACTCCCCCCATGACGGCTTGGGCGGGCACGCGGCGTGCTCGGTGCCTCAGCACTCGATGACGTCGACGGCCAGCCCGCCGCGTGAGGTCTCCCCGTACAGGGCCGAGGTTGCGCTCGAGCCGACCTCAGCGGCGTTCTCCACCTGCTCCGACGTGCCGCCGAGCACCCCGCAGGGCGCACCGGCCGCCATGGAGCGGGCCGGTCCCACCGCCCTCCACTGGCTCGACGGCATCCGCTCCGGCGGGCTCGTCGGAGGGGATCACGGTGAACCGGGCTCCGGTCAACAGCGCGGCGAGCACCGAGGCGCGCTCAGCAGGCAGTCGGACCGTCGCGAGTGCTTCGTCCAGGCGAGGATCGACGAGCACGAGATGCCGAGGTCCGCGGTCCTCGACGACGACCGTGACGTGGCGTCCTCCGTCGGCCGGGACGGTGTAGCGCCAACCGATGCCCGCCAGCCGCTGCGCCTGCACTCGGAGGTCGGTCATCGCTCGCCCTCCTGCGCTGTCCTCGGGCGACCTGACGACCCCACCCGTACGCGCTGCGCCCGAGCGGCGCCGGCATCTCGGTGGCCGTCTCGCCGGCGGGCGAGGAGATCGCGGGAGAGCCGCGGTCCGTGCGCAGCACCGCCGTGCCAGGTCATGGTGTACGGGCAGGGACATCGCCGGACGGGACCGGGAGCTCCTCCGTGCGGCGTGGTGTTGCACCGGTCATCCCACGTCCCAGTGAGCGCAGGGCGGCGAGCGGGACGGCAAGCCCGAGGGTGGAGCGCAAGGCGGACAACCGGGGACTTCCCAGCTCCCGCTCCAGTCGCACGAGATCGTGTGTCAGCAATTCGTTCACCTTTCCTCGAGTTGGGGTCGCCATTCCTGCAGCGGTGTTCTTCACCAGTTCATCGGCGGATCGCTGGCAGGGAAGCTCTGCGTTCCCCACTCCTCGACGATGTCGATGGGCGGTCTCGTCGGCCTCACCTTCCTGGCGAGCACCGGGATGAGTCCGTCGACGTTCGCGCGGGTGGGGCTGCGAGTACCGACGACGGCCTCCGGGAGCTGTGCTGTCGCAACGTGCCGTGAGGTGTCCTCTCGACTGTGGGAGGCGGTGAGGGGCATGTCGTCATCTCCTTTCACTCGGGAAGCGCACACCCAGCTTGCTGCTCGGTCGCCCATTCCTCCACGGTGCCGTCCGGTCAATCGGAGGTGGTCGCAGTTGCCGATGCCCGGCAATGTGGGGCCGGACGGGATCGGAGAGGGTTCACGTCGGTGAGGAGCCCGAACCGTCAGCGCAGGGGCCCTCGTCCCGCGCGGGGCCTGCGGCTCGCTGTGCGCCACGGCCTGGTGAGCGCCACCGGGACACGGTGCCGTCCGTCGTCCTGGTGCCATCCGGGTCGGCCGTGCGGCCGACGGTTCGTTGGCATGCGCATTGCCGACCGTCGGCAACGTCAGTGTGCACCAGCTGACCGACGGCGCCCCTGGGCGGGCCGGCGTCCCGGAGGCATGGTGGGGCTCAACAGGAGGAGGACCGTGCTCAGCAGTCACGAACAGCAGATCGGGGACGACACCGAGCGGTCCCGGGCCGCCGAGGCCGAGGAGCCCGCGCTGCTCGATGACGACGGCACCCGTGCTTCGTCCGGCTGCGCCAGCAGCATGCCGCGACGCCGAGCCTGATCAGCAGCTGCTCGGGCCCGCTGAGGCGATCGTCGTCCAGCGATCGCCCCCCGAGCCGGCGTCACCAGCCACCGATGACCTGAACCGATCGAGACCGAACCGGAGGAACCAGGTGTCCATCGCCACCGTGGACAGGAACGTCGAGTTCGCGACGCCCACCGTCGCCCCCCTGACGCTCGCGGACCGCTGCGACGCATCCGCTGTCGTGGGCGGCCCGAACGGCAGGACCGGCCGTGGCGCCTGCGGCGCGCAGGGCTTCATCCGCGCTGTGCTGCCCAGCGGCAACGACCTGGTCTTCT
>DATIMX010000597.1:0-2795 GCA_035474935.1 Geodermatophilus sp.
CGACGAGGGTCTTGGGTGCGCCGCGGGCCTTCTTCTTCCCCGGGGTGGCGGCGCGCGGCGGCACCGAGGACACCCGCCCGGGGCGGCCGCCGAACAGGTCGGCCCGGACCACCCGGAAGGCGGCGAAGATGAACAGCCACAACAGCAGGAGGAAGCCGAAGCGGAAGATCTGCAGGACGATCTCGGCCGTCACGCGTCCGCCTCGCCGGCGCTCGTCGGCCGCGTGCCGGGGCGTGCTCTGCTCATGCGTGACCTCGCAAGCTCGGTCACGTCCCGTCCTGCCGGTAGACCAGCACCGAGTGGCCGATGCGGATGACGTCGCCGTCGGCGAGCGGCTGACGGGTGATCCGGCGGCCGTTGACCAGGGTGCCGTTGGTCGAGCCGAGGTCCTCGGCGATCGCCGTCCCGTTGTCCAGGACGACGTCGACGTGCTTGCGGCTCACGCCGGTGTCGGGCAGCCGGATGTCGGCGTCCGTGCCGCGGCCGATGACGTTGCGCCCCGTCGTCAGCTCGTGCCGCGTGCCGGGGCCGTCGACCAGCAGGACGTGGGTGACACCGGGCTTGGCGCCGGCGCGGCCGACCACCGCGGAGGGCGCCTGCCGGCCGGTGTCGGTGGCCATGCGGCCCTGCAGCGGGGGCAGCGGGGGGACGGCGCCGCTGCGGGGGCCGACCGGCTCGTCCAGGCGCGGGCCCGGCTTGGCCGACGGGTCGGCGACGTGCGAGCTGACCTCGAAGACGCCCGTGGGCAGCTGCTCGTCCCGCTCCAGGCGCACCTGCACGGCGTCGAAGACCTGGTAGCCCTCGCTCTCGACGTGCTCGGTGACCATGTCGGCGAGCTGGGCGGCCAGCTGCTCGGACCACTCGGCGAGGTGGTCGTAGTCGGTGGGGCCCAGCCGGACGTCGTAGATGTTGGGCGCGAGGACCCGGCCCTCGCCCATCACCGAGCGCTGCTCGTCGGCCTCACGGGTCAGGGCCTTGGCGATCTCCGCCGGGTGCACCTTGCCCTTGAAGATCCGGGCGAAGGCCAGTCCGACCATGCCCTCGAGTCGCCGCTCGAAGCGCTGCAGCACACCCACAGTCGCTCCCTTGCGCTCGCGCGGTCGTCCGGTCTGCCACCGATGATCGTAGCCGTCCACGGAGCGGCCAGCCGCGGACCGACTCACGTTCCGGAGAGCGCGACAGACCCGCAGGGAGGACGACCCACCCCCTGCCGGGGTTCCGCCACGGAGGCTGCTACTGTCCTTCACCGCCAGGGCAAGTGGCGGAATGGCAGACGCGCACGGTTCAGGTCCGTGTGTCCGAAAGGACGTGGGGGTTCAACTCCCCCCTTGCCCACAGGTGCGACGAGGGCCCCGGGGAGATCTCCCCGGGGCCCTTCGCTTCGGCTCCGTCCGGCCCCCTGCAGGGTCCCGCCGCGAGCCTGCGAGCGGGGGGCAGGGGTCCTCTCTCAGGCCGTGCCGCCGCGCTCCTGGATGAAGGCCGCGGAGTCGTAGTAGGTCCGGACGCCGGTCAGCCGTTCCTCGTCGCCCTCGATGACGGTCACGCCGCGGTACCGGAACGGCTTGCCGCTGCGCAGGGTGCCGGTCGAGGTCCACTCCAGGGCGGCGCTGTCCTCACCGACGACGCTCTGCGTGAAGGTCGTCTCCAGGTCGCCGAAGACGTTGCGGTAGTCCTCCCAGAAGGTCTTCGCGCCGTCCTTGCCCGTCGTCTGGTGGTGCTCGTCCAGCTTGACCAGCTCGGCGTCGTCCCCGGTCAGGTCCACCATGGGCTGGACGTCGCGGTCGCTGTCGATCCGGTGCAGCGCATCGGTGAAGCGTTCGGTCATGGAGTGCATGGCGGTCCCCCGGTGTGCGGCGTGGGCGGTCGAGTTCGGTGTACCCACTCCAGGGACCGTCACCCGTGCCGTCAGGTCAGCCGGCGGCGGTCGTCGTCGTCGCCGCGACCGCGGCCGAGTGTCTGGGCGAGCAGCACGGCGCCCCACGGGCCGATGACCCAGATCGGCCAGAAGTAGTGGAACTCGCCGGAGCCGATCACCGTGGCGGTCCAGACGGTCAACACGATGAGGGCGGTCACGGCCCAGTTGCGCCAGGCCGCCTCGCGGGAGGGCCCGCCGCTCCAGCCGCCGTGGTGCCAGCCGTGGGCGGCGGCGGGCTGCGGCTGGACCGGAGCGGGCGCCGGGGGCTGTGCGGCCGGGCGCGGCAGGTCGGCGGTGAGCTCCTCGAGCTCACCGTAGGTCCGGGCCGCGTAGGCACGGGCCAGGCGCTCGTCGTACTCGGCGACGGTGAGCCGTCCGGCGGACATGTGCTCACCGAGCTGGGCGGCGACAGCTGCGCGGTCGGCGTCGGCGGCGCGCAGGTGCGGCTCGGGCATGGGGACCTCTCCTGGTCGGGCTGGACGCTTCCAGTCTGGTCGCCCGCGGCGGGCCCGGTCCACTGACGGACGTCACCCGTTCCACGTGGAACGGCACACCTCGGTCACGCGCGGTCGGTGCGGGTGAGACCGCGCCCGGGCCGCCAGGAGGAGATCACCAGGAGCGTCTTCTCGTCGTTGAGTGCGACCAGCACCACCTGCTCGACGTCGACGCGGAACAGCTCGATGCCGAGCCCGTCCCCGCCGACCCCGGACGTCTCCGCCCAGCGCCGGCGCTCTTCGACGTCGGTGACCTCGGTCGCCCGGCCGGAGATCTTCGCGTCGGCGGTGAAGGCGTCGGGCTCGGCGCTGCCGCTGTGCAGCGCGAAGCGCGGATCGTGGCGCAGGTCGGCGAACTTGACCGACTGCGGCATGCCGGCCAGCCA
>DATIMX010000598.1:0-9714 GCA_035474935.1 Geodermatophilus sp.
CTGCCGCCGGCCCGGCTGGCCGAGTCGGCCCGGTCGGGGCGGTATCTGTCCCTGCTCGAGCGGCAGAGGATCGCCACCCTGCGCGACCGAGGACTCGGCGTGCGGGAGATCGCACGCCGTCTGGACCGCTCGGCCTCGACGATCAGCCGGGAGCTGCGCCGTCACCAGCGGCCGCACGACCGCGGCATCTACGACGGCGACCTGGCCCACGCCCGCGCCCGCGAAGGGCTGCGGCGGCCGCGACGGCCACTGCTGGCCCGCGAGCCGCTGCTACGCCAGATCGTGCAGGACAAGCTTCGAGAGGAGTGGAGTCCGGCGCAGATCGCGGCGCACCTGCGCGAGACCTACCCGGACCGGCCGGCGTGGCATGTGTGTCACGAGACGATCTACCAGGCCCGCTATCACGGCGGAAAAGGCGGCCTGAGCAGGACATTGACCAAAAGGCTGCGCACCGGACGTCCACGACGCACGTGCCGGCGCAGCCCGATAGCGCGTTCGCCGCGGTTCATCGCAGAGGGCCGGCTGATCGACGCCCGCCCCGCCGTGGTCGAGGAGCGCGGCCGGATCGGCGACTGGGAGGGCGATCTGATCGTCGGGCGATCCAGTCGCTCGGCGATCGGCACCCTGGTCGATCGACGCACCGGATACCTACGGCTGGTGCACCCGCCCGACGGTCACAGTGCCGAGCGGCTACGGGTGGCGATGCTCCCGATCCTGACCGACCTGCCAGCCCAAGCTCACCAAACGTTGACCCGGGATCAGGGGTCCGAGATGGCCTGCCATCACCTGCTCGAGATGTACTTCGCCGACGGAATCTTCTTCGCACCCCCAGCCAGCCCCTGGCTACGCGGCACGAACGAGAACACCAACGGGCTCCTCCGCCAATAGTTCCCCAAGGGCAGCGACCTGCGCGCCTACACGCTCGCCGATCTGCAGGCGGTCGAGCAGCGCATCAACGACCGCCCTCGTCAGCGATTGGCCTGGCGCAGCCCGGCCCGCGTCATGGAGACCGAACTGGCAGGCTGACCGGGTCAGCGTTGCGACGATCAAACGAATCCGCCGTAGAACCCGCCCGTCGCCAGGGGGTCAGTTTTCAGACGTCGTCGACACCCCACGAAGACGGCACCCCGGCCGTCGCCGACCGGGGTGCCGCAGTGGTGGGGCGCAGCGATCAGCTGGGGACCTTCGGCACGATGCGGTCGTACTCGGCCGGAGTGATGGCGCCGCTGTCCAGGAGGTCGCGGGCCTTGGCCGACTGGACCGTGTCGGCGTCGGCGGCCACCGACCGGATGTAGGCGTCGGTGGTCGCGCGGTGCTGCTCGATCGCGCGCTCGCTGCGTTCGGCCATGGACCGGCCCTGGGTGATCAGGTACATGAAGACCCCGAGGAAGGGCACCAGGATCGTGACGAGCACCCAGCCGGTCTTGGCCCCGCCCCCGATGTCGCGGCGCGAGAAGAGGTCCCCGTAGACGCGGAACAGCAACCAGAACCACAGGATCCAGCAGAAGAACAGGAACATCGTCCAGAACAGGTCGAGCAGGGGCATGGGTCCTCCCTCGTGGTCCGGGTGATCGCGGCAGAGCCTTGCAGCAGCCGTGCTCTGCATCCCTCATCCCGGTCGGATGACCGCCGCGGGTCAGGTGCCCCGTTCTCGGGGCGCGTCGGGGAGCCGGGACATCGCCGCCGTGAGGAAGGGCCCGACCAGCAGGTCGGCGTCCTCGTGCGCCGCCGCGACCTCCACCTCGCAGCGGTCGTGCGTGGTGAACCGCAGGGCGACGGGATGGCGCCCCAGGCCGCGCACCTCCTCCGGCTCCAGCGCCTGCACCGTCACCTTCCGGGCGACGCCGACCGCGAACGGCGTGAGCCACAGCCGCAGCACGCCGGATTGGAGCAGGAGCACGTCGTCGACCCACGCCGCTCGCGTGCGCCGGCGACACCACCGCGCGTGGTACCGGCGCGACGACGCGGACGGGCCGACCCGACAGCGGAACGAGCGCAGCTGACGGGCGTAGCGGATCCGGCCCCACACCGCCAGGACGACGACCGTCGTCCCCACGAGGACGACGGCGCCCAGCGCCACCAGGACGGGAGACATCGGGCGTCACGCTCCCTCGTACGAGAGCCGGTCGGGACACGCGGGCGGACGGCTCACGGGGAGTCGTCGACGTACCGCTCCGGTCCGGTGGTGCGGACCTCCATCAGGTCCAGGCCCAGGCTGCGCAGTCGCTGCAGCATGCCGTGCAGACCGGGCTGGTCCGTGGGTTCGGTCCGCAGGATGGTCAGCGGCGGCTCCTCGCCGAGGTCCTCCGCGCCGATCTCCTCGAGGAGCTCGGCGGGGACCGGTCCGCGTACACGGAGCTCGTAAACCTGACGTCCCATCTGCGCTGCTCCTTTGCTCGAGGCGGGCGCCTTGCGGCCGGAGGCCGCTGCCGGAGCCGCTCAACGAGCCGGACGACCGCTGCCACCGAGGCCCGGGACACGGGAAGTCCGATCGATGTCCGGAGCCTCGCCGGTCGGAGTGCCAGTTGCCTCCTCCCCCGTGGATGAGGCGGCCTCCGGTGGCCGGGACGAGTGGGCCGGGCGCTGCGACGGACCTCGCTCTCCGGGTGCCGGTCGCTGGGCGACCCCGGGGAGTCATCCGGGCGGGGCGATGGGGCCCCGCCAGCCGGTCCCCATCCTGGGCAGGAGACGTTCTTTCCCGGAGGTGGACCATGGCCACGGCCGCAGACGACTACCCACTCGTCGACCTGTTCTGGACCTTCGTCCTGTTCTTCGCGCTGATGATCTACTTCTGGCTGGTGATCACCGTCTTCGGCGACCTGTTCCGTCGGCGGGACGTCTCCGGCTGGGGCAAGGCCGCCTGGACGGTGTTCGTCATCGTTGTCCCCCTCATCGGCTCGCTGACGTACCTGATCACCCAGGGGCGCGCGATGGCCGACCGCGACGTGCAGCGGGCGGCCGCGGTGAAGCAGCGGACCGACGAGCACATCCGCTCGGTGGCCGCCCCGGGCTACCACGGGGTCGACGAGATCGCCCGCGGCAAGGAACTGCTCGACCGCGGCGCGATCAACCAGGAGGAGTTCGAGCAGCTCAAGCGGCGCGTGCTGGTCTGAGCGTCCCGACCGATCTGCCCGGACAGCGGACGGCAGGAACGGAGGGCCGTGGTATGGGCACTCTGATGGACACCGCACTCCGTCGCTCGCTGCGGTGGTTCATTCTGGGCTCGGGACCGCTGAAGCGGGGGTCGGACCGGCTGCAGGTGGTCGGCCGGCTCGTCGTCGTCCTCGCCATGCTCACCGCCCCTCCGCTGGCCGTGGCTGCCTCGATCGTCACCACCACCCAGCTCGAGGCGCTGGCCGAAGCGCAAGCGGCCGAGCGGTCCCGCGTGGACGCCGTCCTGCTCGAGAACGCGCCGGGGGCCGGCGCCAGCGGCCACGGCGACCAGGAGTCGGTGAAGGTGCCGGCCCGTGCGGTCTGGCCGGTCCCGGGCGGGGCGGAGCGCCAGGGCATCGTGCTGGTCCGACCCCACACGGCCGCCGGGACGGCCGTCCCCGTGTGGGTCCACCGCGACGGGCACGTCACCAGCGGGCCGTTCGACCGCAGCCGCATCGACAGCTCGGCCATGACGGTCGGGGCGGTCGTCCTCCTCGGGGTCCCGCTCGCGACGTGGACCCTCTACGCCCTCCTCTGCACCGCCCTGGACGCCCACCGGCAGCGCCGGTGGGCGCAGGGGTGGGCGGCGGTCGAACCGGAGTGGGTCAGCCGGCTGCTGTGAACCCGCCGGGCACACCGCGGGCCGGTCAGCCCACCGGCCGGGACGGCTCGGACCCCTCGGTGGTGGCCCCTTCCTCGCCCTCGCGTGCGTCGAGCGCCGCCACGAGGTCCTGCACCGGGATGTGACCGGACGCCACCAGCTGTCCGCCGGACCGGCGGACCGCGGCGGCGAACGGGGCGGCCCAGACGTTCTCGTACACCAGCACTCCGGCGGCGGTGCCGGGGTCCAGCGCCGCGGCTGCCTCAGCGAGGTCCTCGGGCCCGAGGAGACTGGAGTCCGCGCCGTCGAACAGCGCCGCCTCGAGGACCTTCATGCGCTCGAGGTCCTGCTGGCTCAGCGTCGTGACCGTGCCGTCCTCGTCCTTGCGGATGAACTCCAGGTCGAGGATGCGGATGACGCCCCGGTCTACGAGGTCGACCAGCAGCGGGAACGCCTCCCCCGTCATGCGTTCGGTCGGGAACGCCACGACGATGAAGTCGATGGGACCGAGTGTGTCGAGGTCACGCGACTGCTCGAGGTCGGCGGTCATGTCTCCCCCAGGGGACGAGGAACGGGAGTATTCGGCGCTCTCACGGTGCCGGGGCTGCCGGTCCCCCACGTCACCCGGCGCGGACGATCTGCACCGTCAGCGGTACGACGGTGAACGCAGCTCGCCGCCGTGCACGGTGATGGCGTACACGACCACGACGTCGACCGCGACGACGACCGCCGAGCCGACGGGGAAGGCCCCGGTGGAGGCGAGGTTGGCCACCGCGCTGAGCAGCGCCATGACCACGCCCAGGACGCGCGCCACTGCGGCGCCGGCGAGCAGCCCGAGACCGACGAGGGCGGCGACGACGCCGAGGGCCACGTGACCCCAGCCCCGGACGGCGGGATCGGTCACCAGCAGGTGGCCGTCCGCTCCCCCGCCGCCCAGCGCGACCAGCCCCAAGATCACGTGGAAGCCGCCGAGGAGGACGAGCATCACTCCGGCGAAGACGACCCAGCCCGCCCAACCGTGGGCGGCCGGGCGGGCAGCGCCCTCCCCGGGGACGACCCCGGGAGGGCTCGTGGTGGGGTCCTGTCGCATCTGCTACTCCGGCCCGAGAAGACGCCGGGACGGGCGTTGCCACCCGTCCCGGCGGGGACGCCGCGGGGCTACCCGTCCCCTGAAGGACGGGCAGCCACGCCCACAGCGGTCAGCGGTAGTCGCTCTTGAGCTCGCGCCCGTGGACGATGATCGCGTAGATCACGATGACGTCGAGCGTGATCAGGATGGTCGACCACACGGGGTAGGCGGAGATGAACGCCAGGTTCACCAGGGCGCTCAGCACCGCGATCCCGACACCGACGATTCGGGCCGCCATGTTCCCGGCCAGGAGGCCCACCCCGGCCAGGACGGCCACGAGGCCGATGATGATGTGGGTCCATCCCCAGGTGTTGTAGTCCACGTTGACCACGAGGCCGTTCGGGCGGACCAGGAAGAAGCCGTCGTTGAACACGGCGATGAGCCCCTCGATCGCCTGGAACGTCCCCATCATGATCAGCATGACGCCGCCGAAGACGACCCACCCTGCCCAGGCGGTCTGCCCCCGCCCGTAGCTCTCGTCGGTTGCCGGCGACCGGCGGTGCGAGGTGTCCGTCATGTGCCTGTCCTCCTTGGTCCGGCCTCGGTTCCGGGCCGCCCCGTGCAAGGGGTGACGGGCGGGCGAGGTCCTGGGTACTCGTGCGTCACCAAGGTCTGCCTCCTGCGGCGGCTCGGCATCGTCCGCACCGCATGAACGGCGGCAGCGGTCACCCGGCTGAGCCACCGTCCGGGAGGTACGGAGTCGGCCCGAGCGGTGGCCGGGCGTCCGGGCCGGCCACCGCCGACGAGTTCCGGGTTCCGGTTCGGAAGGGGACGACGACGCCGCCGGAGTCATCGGGTCCCGGGATGTCGAGCTCGTCACCTGCCGGCCGGGGACGGCGGGGCGGCGGCTCCGAGCCCCGGCGGATCTCCAGCAACTCCACGTGCCGCTCGATCAGCTGGTGCACGATGTCGGTGAGGTCACGGTCGGCGGGGACGCGCAGCCGATGCACCGTGTTGCGCCGCACCCTGGTCGGTCTGACCGGCACCCGGAACGCGGCCAGCGCCGCCGGGCTGAGGAGTGTCCCGATCCGCAGCTCGAACCGGTTCTGTGCCACTCCCATGGTCATCGCTCCTTCCAGGCTGCCCCCGCCGGGCGCGTGCCGCGGCCCCCACCACGGTGGCCCGAGTGCACGACGCCCGCCTCGTCCACTGGGCATGAGCTCAGAGCAGGCCGCGCTCGCGGGCTCGGCGGACGGCCTGGTTGCGTCGACTGACGGCGAGCTTGCGCAGGATGCTCCGGATGTGCGTGCGGACGGTGTTCACCGAGATGAACATGGTCGCCGCGATCTCCGTCGTGGACAGCATCCCGGCCAGGTGCTGGAGGACCTCCATCTCCCGGTCGCTGAGGTCCTGGATCACCTCCGACGCCTCGGGGCGCGGCGCGGTGCGGTGCCCGTCGGGGCGCGGCTGAGCGGTCGAGGACGGGCTGAGCCAGGTAGCAGGCTCCTGCAACCGGGGATGGGTGCGCAGCAGACGGCGTGCCTGCGGCGGTGTGTCGATGAAGGGCCAGCGCAGCAGCTCCGGTCGGGCGAGCTCCAGCGCCGCGGCGAGCTGCTCCGCCGCGGCGGGCACGCGGCCGGCGTCCAGGAGCTGGCACGCCCGGATCACTGCGGCGTCCACCGCCGCAGCCGGGGTCGCGCGGGACTCGGCCTCGGTCGGCGCCGCCGAGGCCGGGGCGTCGGAGAGCAGTCCGACCGTCGCGCGCAACCGCTGGCTCCAGGGCTCCTCGCCGGTGGTGTCCTGGAGGATCGCCAGTCCCTCGTCGACGTGCCCTCGTGCCACCGCGAGCCGGACCACCTCGGTGACCACCTGCTCGGACACCCACCGGGGCAGTCGGGGCCCGTGCAGGTGCTGATCGAGGCAGTGCTCGGCCGCGTCGTACTCGTGTCGGAGCCGGAACAGCTGGCTCTGCAGCACCGCCAGCAGCGGTGGTGTCGTCGAAGCGGCCGACGTCCCGCCGCCCCGGTCTCGCGTGCGGGCCCGAGCCCGGACCAGCCACTCGCGCGCCTCTGTGAGGGCGTAGCGGCGCAGGTGGACCCACGCGAGGGCAGCCGCCGCAGCCGGTTCCCGGTCGGCCTCGTCGGTCGCGAGCGCTTCGACCTCCTGCGCCAGGTGGGTGGCTCGGGTCAGGTGGCCCTCCAGTGCCTCCAGGAGCGCCAGGTGGGCGACGGTGCTGCTGCGCAGTCCGCGGGAGGCCGTCGTCTGGGCGGCAGCCGCGGCGGCGCGCAGCCCCGCGAGCAACTGCCGGTTCGGCGCATCGGTGCCGAGGGCTGCGAGCGCTCGCACGGCGCTCAGCACCGCCGCGCACTCCCGGTGCTCGCGTCGCTCCTCGTCGGGGAGCGCGGCCACGAGGGACGCGGCGGCGTCCGCCTCGGCGAGCAGTGCGCTCGGGTCGGCGCCGGCTGCGGCGTCCGCCACCAGACAGGTCAGCGCGGCCGAGACGCGCAGCGTCGTCCGATTGCCCTCACCCCCGGCGGTCGCGACGACGGCGAGGTCGGCCGGGGTGGGAGCGGTGTCTCCGGCCAGGGCGACGGCGCTGCGGATGACGGCGGCCTCGGGGCCGGGGAACCGGGCCGGGAGCGCCTGGAGGCCGCGCAGCGCGGGGTCTGACCTGTGGGCCAGCAGGCGCATGACCAGCAGGTCGTCGACGAGCACCCGTGTGGCGAAGCCCCAGTCCTCCGCGGCGACCGCGTGCCCCACCGCCTCCGGGGACCGGCCCGCCTCGGCATACCAGGCCGCGCAGGTGCGGTGCAGGCCGGCGACCTCGCCGGGGTGGTCGTAGGCCAGCTGGGCCTGCAGCATCTCGCGGAACAGCGGGTGGATCCGGAACCCGCCGGGCGCGCCGGGTGACTCCTCGACGAAGGCGTTGGCCCGCGCCAACCCGGCGAGGACCCGCCGGCCGATCGGCCGCCCGCAGAGCCGGTCCACCAGGTCGGGCCAGCACTCCGCCGTCACGCTGACCCGCAGCAGGAACCGCCGGACGCTGGCCGGCTGCCGCTGCAGGACCTCCGCGAAGAGGTACTGGGCCACGCTGCCGTCATCGTGCGTCAACCACGTCACCAGGTGTTCGGGTGGCGCTCCCTGCTTGAGCGGCGCGGCGGCCAGCCGCAGGCCGACCGCCCAGCCCTGCGTCTCGGCGCACAGCGCCCGGGCGACCTCCGGCGACACCGGGACACCCATGGCGGTGAGCAGGTCGCAGGTCTCGTCCGGCGTGAACGCCAGCTCGTCGCCGCGGATCTCCGACATCGTCCCGGCCAGGCGGTACTGGTGGATGGGTAGCAGCGGGTCGGCGCGAGTGCACAGCACCAGCCGCAGCCGGCTCCCCCCGTGTCGGACGAGCAGGTCCAGACCGCTGGTGATCGCCCGGTTCGTCACGTGGTCGGCGTCGTCCACCACGAGCACCACCGGACGGGGCAACGCGGCCACGTGCGCGGCCAGTTGCGGGACGAACCCGCTCGACGGCGGCTCCCCGGGCACGTGCGCCGGCAGGCCCGTGCACGGGACCCCGGCGGCGGCCAGCGCCCCCACGACGTAGTTCCAGAACGTGGCCGGGTCGTCGTCGTAGTCGTCCAGGGTGAGCCAGGCCACCGGCCTGTCGTCCTCCTGGGTCTGCCGCCACGTGGTCGCGAGCGCGGTCTTGCCGGAGCCCGCCGGGCCGCTGAGCAGGGTCAGCGGGGACCGCTGCACGGCCCGTGAGAGCTGGCTGACCAGGCGCGGCCGCAGCACGGTCGCGTGCGCGGGCTCGGGTGGCGCGAGCTTGGACGCGAGCAACGTGACGCCCTGCGGCGCGGCAAACGGGACCGTCGTTCCCGGAGCAGTTGCGTGGGCCGGCGATGACCTCACCATGGCTCGTCCTCCCACGTGGTGTCCGGACCGTCCCCCGAACTCGCGCTCCTCTCCGGTGGTGTACCCGGATGTGCGATCGATCCGCGTTCCAACGATCCGCGTTCCAGCGTCGTCCCCTCCCAGATGACACCTCAGGGCCAAAGGTCCCCCCGGACGTCCCTTCCGGTGGACAGGGGACGACCGACCGGAAGGATCCCGCCGAGCACGGGTGACCGGCTCACCCGTTCTGGGTGAGGAAGGACCCACCGTCCTCGACGGATGCTGACAACTCCGACGGCGGGGAGGACCCATGATCCCGACAGTGGACGACGGTCCCCGGTGGCCGTGAACCCGCTGGATCCGCCGGTGCGGAGCCTCCGGCCGGTCCAGCTGCCCGACCCGTCCGGCGCGTCGTCCCCCTCCCCCTCGCAGGCATCCGATGCGCAGCCGAACGTCAGCGCGGTCGAGGACGCGGTCAACGGTGCCTTCGCCGTCCTCACGGTCGCGGCGGCGCTCGTCGAGTACGTCGTGGAGACGACCGCCCAGGGCCGTCGCGCCGTCCTCTCCCGCCTGCCGATGGCGGGGTACCTACCTGGGCTGCCCCACGCGCTCGCGCACCCGGCGTCGGCCGCCGTGCATGCGCTGGCGGGGATGGCGGACCGCCTGGTTCCCCGCGTCGCCCACACGGTGCTCGCCCGCCTCGACGTCCCGGCGCTCGTCCGTGAGTACGTGGACCTGGACCGGCTCGCAGCACTGCTGGACGTGGAGGCGGTGGTGGCGCGGGTCGACCTGGACGCCTCCGTCGACCGCGTCGACATCGCGCGCATCCTCGAGCGGGTGGACGTCGACGCGATCGTCGACCGCGCCGACATCGCTCGCGTCCTCGACCGGGTCGACCTCGACGCCGTCGTGGCGCGGGTGGACCTGGACGCCGTGGTGGATCGGGTCGACATCGCCCGCATCCTCGACCGGGTCGACCTCGACGCCGTCGTGGCGCGGGTGGACC
>DATIMX010000599.1:0-3073 GCA_035474935.1 Geodermatophilus sp.
ATCGGCCAGCTCGCGAGCTGTACACATCCGGCAGGGACATCGTCGCGAGCTGGCCCGCGTCGGCCTCCCTGGAACCGGCGTTCCAGTGGTGGCGGATACACGCCAACGCCAGTGGCAACCCTGCGTCGCCGATTGCAACAGACGGTGTCAAAGCGATATCCGCTGTTAACCTCGGCAACGGCGCTGCTCTGCTCCTCCGACGCCGGTCCTGTCCGGAAGAGAGAAGTCGTGGCCATTGACACAGCTGCTCCCGCAGACACCGTGACAGCACCGGGCCGGTCCCACCGGGCGCTCGTCCTCAAGGCCGTCCAGTTCCTGATCGGGCTCGCCATCGCGGCCTCGATCTTCTACGCCGTCAACCGCCTGTGGCCGGACGTCCGCGACACCCTGCTGGCACTGAACGGCTGGACCATCGCTGCCTCCTTCGTCGCGGCGCTCGGCGCCATCGCGGCGAACGTCAAGGCGTGGCAGGCCGTCCTCCGGGAGCTCGACTACGAGGTCGCGACGGTCGAAGCGGGGCAGATCTATCTCGTCGGCCAACTCGGCAAGTACCTGCCGGGCAGCGTCTGGGCCTTCCTCCTGCAGATGGAGTTGTCGGTGCGCGCCGGCATCCCGCGTGCCCGGTCCTTCGCCGCTTCGCTCGTGCTGGTGGGCCTGGCGACGACCGCAGCCCTGGTGCTGGGACTGTTCGCCATCCCCACCCTCGTGGAGGTCGGCGGTGCCGCCGTCTGGGGCGCCGCCGTCCTCGCCCCCGTTGCCCTCATCTGCGCGATCCCGCCGGTACTGAGCCGACTGGTCGACCTCTTCCTCCGGATCCTCGGCCGAGTCGGCCTGAATCACCGCCTGCGGCTTCCCGGGGTGCTGCGGGTCCTGGGGTGGTCGGCGCTGGCCTGGACCCTCTTCGGGGTCCACTTCTACCTGCTGGGCGTCGGCGCCGGGCAGGGCCTCAACCCCGACCTGCCTGACGCGGTCGGGTCGTTCGCCCTGGCCATGACAGCGGGCCTGCTGGCGGTGGCCTCACCGTCCGGCCTCGGCGTCCGAGAGGCGATCCTCGTCGCTTCACTCTCACCCTACGGCGGTATCGGCACGGCACTCGGTGTCGCGCTCGCCTCCCGACTGATCCTCACGGTGGCCGACGTGCTCGCCGCCGGGACTGCGGCCTGGTCGGCGCGCGGGGTCCGCAGGCTGCCACGGCAGGAGGCGCCGAAACCCGCCGCGTGACCTCGGGATCCCGGCCCTCGCCTGACTGTGCCGGTCGGCGCGAACACGCGAAAGTGACGCCCATGACCGACAACTCGACCTCCACGCGCTCGGCCGCCGTACCGGGCGCTGGCCCCCTGGTCAGCCTGGTCGTCCCCGCCTACAACGAGGCCGAGAACGTGGCCGGTCTGGTCCAGCTCGCCAGCGCCATCGCCGTCGCCAACCCCGGCCACCGGTTCGAGCTCGTCGTCGTGGACGACGGCTCCGTCGACGGGACCCCGGAGTTCCTGCGCACGGCACTCGAGGTCGGCCCCGTCAACGCCCGGATCGTCTCCCTGTCCCGCAACTTCGGGTCGCACGCCGCCATCACCGCTGGCTTCCGGGCCGCCCGGGGAGCGTGCGCGATCACCCTGTCGGCGGACCTCCAGGAGCCCCTCGAGGTCATCGGTCGCCTTCTCACCACCTGGGAGGCCGGCAACGACGTCGTGTGGGGCGTACGGGCGACCCGGTCGGTGCCCACGGGGTTGGCCAACGCGCTCTCCCGGGGCTTCAGCCGCTGGTTCCACCGGTGGTCGACTATCCCGACCTACCCGGCGGAGGGTCCGTCGATCGTCCTGGTGTCCCGCGCCGTCCTGGACGTGGTCAACGCCATGCAGGAGGCCAACCGCAACATCTTCGGCCTGGTGGCCTGGTCCGGGTTCAACCAGGCCACGGTGGCCTTCGAGCAGCGGCCGAGGCCGGCGGGGCGCAGCAAGTGGACCAACGCCAAGAAGATCAAGCTGGTTGTCGACTCGTGCGTCGAGTTCAGCCAGACCCCGGCACGGGTGGCGGGCTACCTCGGCGCCGCGCTCTGCCTCATCGCCACGCTCCTCGCCGTCGTCGGCGTCGTGCTGGCCGCCACGCCTGCCACCGGGGCCGGCTTCTGGTTCGTCGGCGCCCTGGCCCTCCTGGTCGGGGGGCTCAACCTCGGCTTCCTGAGCGTGATGGGTGAGTACGTGTGGCGGGCCGGCGACGACGCCCGCCGGCGGCCGCTCTACGTCACCCGCTCGGTCCACGACGTGGTCGCCCGCCGGCCGCGGGAAGACCGGGAGGCTGTGGCCCCCTCCGAGGACGACGTGGTGGCCCCCGCCCGCGTGGTCGCGGGGGCGGTCCACACCTGGTCCGCGGGGTCACGACGACGAACGGCCCCGACCGCGGCCGGGTCGGGGGCAACCCGTCTCCTGGGGTCAGCCGGCCAGCCGGGACCCGTGCCGGCCGGCGACGACCTCCAGCCGGGTGGGGATGCGGGTGCGCAGCTCCTCCAGATGGCTGATGACACCGACCGTCCGGCCGCCGCGGCGCAGCTCGTCGAGCACGTTCATGACCGCGTCGAGGGCCAGCGCGTCGAGCGTGCCGAACCCCTCGTCGACGAACGGCGTGTCCATCTGGCTCCGGTTCGAGGCGTCTGCATCCGTGAGGCGGAGGAGGGCGGCGCCGACACCGTGCTCATCGAGGACGGTCGGCATGCACGGCGACCCGTCGAACTTCGACCTGCCCGCCGTCCCGGCCTTCTCAAGTCTGCGGCGGACGGCTGAGCCGAAGCCCGGCCCGGACGGAGAGCGCTACGCCCTGCGTCAGCTGAGCGGCTACGGGCTGCGCTCGTCGCGCACCGTGCTCGACGGATCCGGGACCGGCGCCTGGGCGCCCCAGCCGCGGTCTATGCACCACTACTCTCCAGTCAGCGGTGGCGCCGAGCAGCTGGAATGCGTACGACAGGAGCCGCATGTCGACCCCATCCACCCCCATGGACGTCATCGCCCTCGGGCAACCGACGATCGGTGAGCCCGAGCTCCGCGCGATCGAGGAGGTGTTCCGCTCCGGCTGGCTGGCCGGC
>DATIMX010000600.1:0-3022 GCA_035474935.1 Geodermatophilus sp.
CGGGCCGGCGAGGCCGACATCATGCTGGTGAAGCACCGCAACGGTCCCACCGCGAACGTCACCGTCGCCTTCCAGGGGCACTACAGCCGCTTCGTGGACATGGCGAACTGACCCGAGCAGTGAACGCCGGAGGCCCGGAACCCGCCACGTCGTTCCGGGCCTCCGGCGTTCACCGCACCCCCGGCTGCCGGTGCGGCACCCCCGGTTCGTCCCGGCCCTCCGTGCTCGTCGAGCGCCGCGGTGTTCCGCGTGGAGTGCGCCGGCTCAGCTGACCGGGACCCGCGCCAGGCTTCGCGCGCGCACCCGCAGCTCGCCGCGGGCGACGTTCACCGTGCCGGTCAAGCCGAACACGGTCGCGTTGAGCGCCTGCAGCTCCGGCGCCGCGGTGCGCAGGTCGACCGCACCGTGCATCGGGATCTCCGCGTCGGGCCAGGTGAAGGCCGGGTCCGCGATCGCCTCCAGCGGGGGCATCGGCCCTGGCGGCGTCAGGTACCCGTGCACCCGGGTGCTGACCGTCCGCCCACCCTCGCCCGAGAAGACCTGCCGGACATCCATGACCCCGATGCCGTCCCGGCGCAGGAGCAGGTAGTCGACGCCGTCGACGGTGTCCCCGGTCAACGGGCCCTCGGTGATCGTCCCCTGGAAGTGGGCGTCCAGCCGCAGCCCTTCCGGCACCAGCCCGATCGGGACCACCCGGGTCATCGTGGCCTCGAAGGCGTAACCATCCACGCGCTGCTCCCCTCGTTCGGCAGGGCAGTCATGCCAGCGGTGCGGACGGGAGGACGACAGGGCCGTGGGACCCGGTGTGCGGGCTTGCGTCACCCAACGGGGCCGCACCATGACGGAGGGCGGGCGGCTGGCGATCACGCGGGCACGTCCGCAGCGGACTGCGCGGTCGACCGGACGCTCTCCAGCACGGCGACGCGGGAGGGTGACGTCGACGTCGGTGGACAGCGAGCTCGGTTCCTCAGGAGCCAGCCCGGTGAACGGCGACTCCCACAGCAGTCCGGGGTCCATGGCGCCGTGTGCGGTGGGTTCTGCGACGACCAGCTGCACGACGTCGAGCCGCCTGGCGGTGAGGGTTCACCCGGCGTGTCGTCGGCCGCGTACTCGACCGCACGGGCCCGGCGTCCGATACCGGACTCGTCCGGGGTCCCGCGTCAGCTGTCACGAGACAGGAACTGGGGCCGGGTTCCACGTGGAACCCGGCCCCAGTCGACGAGGTGCGCAGCCGCGTCAGACGGCGGCAGCCGCCGTCCACTCCGCCTGCAGGCGGCGGCGCATGCGCCGGTCGCCGGTCGTCGCCTTGTAGAGCTTCACCAGCTGCGACGGCAGGTTCTTCCGGTTGGTGGCGTCCAGCCAGCCGTTGGGCAGCGACAGTCGGATGATCTTGTGCCAGGCCGAGCCGACCTGCTGCGGCAGCGGCGCGGTGTGGTAGTTCAGGCCGTAGCGGTCGAACAGGTCTCGGATCTTCGGCGCGATCTCGGCGTACCGGTTGCTCGGCAGGTCCGGGAACAGGTGGTGCTCGATCTGGTGCGACAGGTTCCCGGTCATGATGTGCATGGCCTTGGAGCCGGAGATGTTGGCCGAGCCGAGCATCTGGCGCAGGTACCACTCGCCGCGGGTCTCGCCGTCGATCGACTTCTTCTCGAAGGTCTCGACGCCCTCGGGGAAGTGTCCGCAGAGGATGACCGAGTTCGACCAGAGGTTGCGCACCAGGTTGGCGGTGAAGTTGGCCGCCAGCGTGGAGAGGAAGTTCGGCCCCGACAGCAGCGGGTGGATGACGTAGTCCTTGCGCACCTGGGCGCCGATCTTGCGCAGCACGGCCTTGGCGCGCGCCCGGAACTCCGGGTCCCCGGTTTGCTTCTTGGCGATGGTCCCGGCCAGCTCCAGGTCGTAGGCGGCGATCCCGTACTCGAAGAAGCAGGCGTTGATGAAGCTCCACAGCGGCTGCCCGAGGTGGAACGGCTGCCACGGCTGGTCCTCGTCGACCCGCATGATGCCGTAGCCGAGGTCGTTGTCCTTGCCGACGACGTTCGTGTACGTGTGGTGCATCTCGTTGTGCGAGTGCTTCCACTGGTCGGCCGGGCTGGCCATGTCCCACTCCCACGTCGTGGAGTGGATCTTCGGGTCGCGCATCCAGTCCCACTGGCCGTGCAGGATGTTGTGCCCGATCTCCATGTTCTCGAGGATCTTGGCGACCGAGAGGCCGATCGTGCCGACGACCCACGCCGGGGCGAAGCCCGAGGCGAGCAGGACGGCCCGGCTGCCCAGCTCGATCTTGCGGTGGACGTCGATGACCTTGCGGATGTAGCGGGCGTCGTCCTCGCCGCGGGTGTCGATCACGCTCTGGCGGATGTCGTCGAGCTCCTTGCCGAGGAGCTCGATGTCCTCGGCGGTGAGGTGCTCGATCGGGTTGTCGGGCTTCTTCTGCAGCACGGTCATGTGGGGCTCCCAGCGGGTCTCGGGGATCAGTGGTCGATGTCGCAGGCGCCGGCGGCGGCGCTGATGCAGGTCTGGATGAGGACGCCGTCGCCCGGGGCGGCCGTGGTGACCTCGCCGTTGCGCAGGTCCCGGACGGCGCCCTCGCGCAGCGGCAGCACGCAGCCGTAGCAGATGCCCATCCGGCAGCCGCTGGGCATGAGGACCCCGGCGTCCTCGGCGGCGTCGAGGATCGGGGTGGCCCCGTCGGCCTCGAGGCTCGTGCCGTTCTTCGTGAAGGTCACCGTGCCGCCCTCGCCGGCGACCACGACGGTCGGCCGGAAGCGCTCGGTGAACAGCCGGTCGGCGATGCCGGCGGCGTCGAGCAGGCCGTCGACGTCGGTGTGCCGCTCGACCAGCCGGATCCGGCCGTCGGCGGCCAGGGCGCGCAGTTCGGCCCCGAAGACGACGTCGTCGGCGGTGGGCGCGGAGTGCACGACCACCACGTCGTCGTGCTCGTGCACGTGGTTGCGCAGGATGCCCATCACCGGGGTGACGCCGGACCCGGCGGTGACGAACAGGCACTTCTCCGGACGCCGGG
>DATIMX010000601.1:0-7572 GCA_035474935.1 Geodermatophilus sp.
GCTCGCCCTGGAGCTCGCGCACAGCCAGCAGCGGGAGCGCCGGCTGCAGCAGCAGGCCGATCGCGACCGCATCGCCCGCGACCTGCACGACTCCGTGGTGCAGCGGGTCTTCGCCACCGCGCTGTCGCTGGACCGGGTCAGCCGGGCGCTGCAGGCCGAGCGCCCCGCGGAGGCGGCCCAGCTGGCCCGCGACGTCGACGAGCTCGACAGCACGATGGCCGAGATCCGCGCCGCGATCTTCGAGCTGCACCAGGACGCGAACGCACCGGTCACGAGCGTGCGCAGCCGCGTGTCCGACGTCGTCCGCCAGGCCACCGAGGGCGCGGACCTGCGCCGCGACGTCCGCTTGCGAGGAGCGGTCGACGAGATCCCGCGCGAGCTCGTCCCGGACCTGCTGGCGGTGCTGCGGGAGCTGGTGACCAACGTGGTCCGGCACGCCGGTGCGCGTCGGGTGACCGTCACGGTGAGCGCCGGCAACAAGGTGCGCGTCGTCGTCACCGACGACGGCGTCGGGCTGCCCGTCGTGACGGTGCGCAGCGGGCTGGCCAACCTGGCCGACCGGGCGGAGCGCCGTGGCGGGCGGCTCACCGCGACCGGGGGGCCGGCCGGCACGCAGGTCACCTGGGTCGTGCCCTGGCCGCAGGACCGCTGAGCGGCTCCTACCGGTCGCGCAGCCGGGTGGCGAGGATGGCCGCCTGGGTGCGCCGCTCGAAGCCCAGCTTGGCCAGCAGGTGGCTGGTGTAGTTCTTCACCGTCTTCTCGGCCAGGCCCATCCGCGTACCGATCTGCCGGTTGGTCAGGCCCTCGCCGATCAGCCGTAGCACCGTGCGCTCCTGCTCGGTGAGCACGGCCAGCCGGCGGTCCCGCTCGGCCGGACGTCGGCGCGCGGCGGACGCCGAGACCCCGATGTCCCGGTCGAAGAGCGTGCCCCCGTCGGCGACGGTCCGGACGGCGGTGACCAGGGCCGAGCCGCGGACCTGCTTGAGCACGTAGCCCGAGGCCCCGGCGGCGACGGCGGCGGCCACGGCGTCCTCGTCGGGGAAGCTGGTCAGCACCAGGCAGCGCAGGCCCGGCACCCGCTCGCGAAGCTTGCGGCAGACCTCCGCGCCGTCCCCGTCGGGCAGGCGCATGTCGACGACGGTGACGTCCGGCCGCACGGCCGGCACCCGGGCGAGGGCCTCGGCGACCGAGCCGGCCTCCCCGACGACGGTGATGACCGGGTCCTCCTCCAGGACCTCGGCCACCCCGCGACGCACGACCTCGTGGTCGTCGACGAGGAACACCCGCACGGCACCGTTGCTCGACTCCACGGGCGCCCCCTCCGGAGAGTGACCTTGTTCACACAGCGTAGCGACTCCAGCGAGGGGTCACCAGCGGCCCCCTCCCGGGCACCGCCCCGAGCTTGCGAGGGGTGGGGAGGAGGGGGTCCTTCTTCACGAGGGCAGCAGGAGAGCCGCGTAGAGCGTGAGCCCGGGACCGAACGCCATCGCCACGACCGGGCCGTCGACGTCGGCGAGCTCCTCGAGCACGAGCAGCACCGTCGCCGACGAGCAGTTGCCGTGCTCGGCCAGCACGGAACGTGAGGCGGCCAGCTGCTCCTCGGTCAACCCCAGGTGGTCGCGGACGACGTCGAGGATCCGCGGGCCGCCGGGGTGCACCGCCCAGCCGGCGACGTCCTCGATCCGCAGCCCTGCGCCGGTGAGCAGCTCCTCGACGACGTCGCCGACGTGCCGGGAGAGCACGTCGGGCACCCGCGGGGAGAGCCCCATGCGGAAGCCCAGGTCGGTGACGTCCCAGGTCATGTGGTCGGCGGTCGAGGGGTCGGTGCGGGCGACCACCCCGGCCAGCCGCCGTCCCTGGCCCCGCCCCGCCCGCCCGGGCTGCAGGACGACGGCGGCGGCCGCGTCGGAGAACAGCGCGTGCGCGACGACCTGGTCGAGCTCGCGCACCGGCGGCTGCACGTGCAGGCTGGTCAGCTCGCAGCACAGCAGGACGGCCGGGCGGGACCGGGCGGTCACGTAGTCGCCGACGGCGGCCAGACCCGGGATGGCGGCGTAGCAGCCCATGTGCCCGACCAGCAGCCGCTGCAGCCCCGGTGGCATGCCGAGGTCGCTGGCCAGCCGGATGTCCAGGCCCGGCGTGGCGTAGCCGGTACAGGTGGCGACGGCGAACAGGCCGACGTCCCCCGGTGCCAGGCCGGCGTCGTCGAGGGCGGCGGCCACCGCCTGCTTGCCCAGCGGCAGGGCCTCCTGCACGTAGCGCTGCATCCGCGCGCCGGTGCTCCACCCGCTGATGTCCTCGTCGAGCGGGTTGGCCACCGCGTGCCGGCGGCGCACGCCGGAGCCGGCGAAGACCCGCCGTGCCGCGCGGACGCCGGCGTAGTGGTCGGCGAAGAAGCCGTCCCAGGCCGCGTCCTGGTCGATCGTCGTGGGCAGGGCGCGACCGGCACCGGTCAGGACGGCGCTCATCGGCGCAGCTCGGAGGCGCTCATGGACCCGACCGTACGGGCGTCGGGTCCCCTGCGCCGCTCCGTCCGTCCTCCTCCCGGCGCCGGCCGTAACCGGCGAAGACGACGGCGGTGGACCGGACCGGTTTCATGCGCACCACGTCCCGCCGGCCCAGCTTCCAGGCCAGCGCCTCGCGGACGGAGGGCCGCAGCCCCACGAGCCGTAGGTCCAGGCCCAGCGCGTCGGCGGCGGCGAGCAGGCGGGCGCGGTCGACGAACAGCGCGGGGTCGTGGATGCCGGGCGGCGGGCCGCCGGGCAGCCGCTCGGCCACGGTGACCATGAGGAAGCGCCCGATCCGGGTGGCCGCGAGGGCGTCGAGGACCAGCGTGCCGCCGGGTTTCAGCAGCCGGGCGCACTCGGCGAGCACGCCCACGTCGTCCTCGACGTGCTCGAGGATCTCCCCGGCCACCACGACGTCGGCGCACCCGTCGGCCAGCGGGACGGCGAGCACCGAGCCGCGCACCGCCAGGACGCCGTGCTCGCGGGCCACCCGGAGGCCCCGCGCGCCGAGGTCGACGCCGACGTGCCGGTAGCCGAGCCGGGCGACGTGCGGCGCCATGAGCCCGCCGCCGCAGGCCAGGTCGACCAGCACGGCGTCCGGGCCGGGCGCCGGGGGGATGTGCTCGGCCCGCGACGCGGCCAGCCAGTGCAGCGCGGCGAACCCGCCGGAGGCCTGCCACCACTGGTCGGCCAGCTCGTCGTACTGGGCGGGGTCGTTCCGGCGCAGTCGGCCCATGCGGCAGCTCTAGCCCTTCTTCAGCGGGTCGTGCCCCCAGTTCATCAGCGAGTACCGCCACGTGGAGGTCTCGACGTCCTCCTTGCCCGGCTCCTGCGCCAGGTGGCGGGCCACGTAACCGTGCACCTTGCGCATGTGGGCGAGGTCGTCGTCGGTGAGGTCGCCCTTCTTCCTCCGCAGCAGCTCGACGATCCGGCGCCCCTCGGCGTGGCCGGTGGACTCCCCGGACCCGCCCTGCTTCTGCCCGACGGACTGCGACTCGTCGGTGTCCAGCCACTCCTCCAGCTCCGCGGCGCTCATGTTGACCGCCTCCTGGAACTCCCGGCGGACGGTGTCCGGGTCGTCGTCCTTGGCCATGCCTGCTCCCGCGGGGTGTCCGAGCGTGCCGGGCCGCGTGTCGGGCCCTGCTCGGCGCGGTACCGCAGGCAGGTGGCGCGGAAACGGACCGACGTGACCGGGACGGCCGTGGCCCGCGGCGAGACGCCCGAGGAGGTGCTCGACCGCAACCTCGCCGAGCTGCTGCAGGAGATGCGGGTGGCGATCACCGGCGTGCAGATCCTCTTCGCCTTCCTGCTCACCCTGCCGTTCAGCGCCCGCTTCGACGAGCTCGGTGCCTTCGGGACGACGGTCTACGCGGTCACCCTGCTCAGCACCGCGACCGCGATGCTGGTGCTGATCGCGCCGGTCTCGTTCCACCGCACGCTGTTCCGGCAGCGGCGCAAGCAGGAGCTGGTCGCCTTCGCCGACGGCGCGCTGCTGGTGGGCCTGGCGCTGCTCCTGCTCGGCACCGCGGCGGCGGTGCTGCTCGTGCTCGACGTCGTCCTCGGCCGGTGGCCGGCCCTCGCCTGCTGCGCCTTCGTCGTCGTGCTGGGCGTGGTGGCCTGGTACGTGGTGCCGCTGCGCCACCGGCGGCCTCGCGACGGCTGAGGCCCTGGGAGATGCTGCGCAGGTGCGCGTCACCGTGGTCGGCAGCCTCAACGAGGACGTGCTGGTCCGCGTCCCCCGGCTGCCCGGCCGCGGCGAGACCGTCATCGGGCGGGAGACCGTCCTGGCGCCGGGCGGGAAGGGCGCCAACCAGGCTGCGGCGGCCGGTCGGCTCGGCGGTGCGGTGGCCGTGGTCGGCCGCGTCGGCGACGACCCGGCCGCCGACCGGCAGCTGGCCGCGCTCTCCGGCGCCGGGGTCGACGTCACGGCCGTGGTGCGGACGCCGGAGGTCCCCACCGGCAGCGCGACGATCCCGGTCGAGGACGGCAGCGGCGAGAACCTGATCGTCGTCGTCCCGGGGGCCAACGCGCGGCTGCGGCCCGCGGACGTCGACGTCGCGGCGGTGCGCGAGGCGCGGGTGGTGCTGCTCCAGCTCGAGGTCCCGCTGGAGACCGTGCAGGCCGCGGCGGCGGTCACCACGGGCACCGTCGTCCTCACCCCCGCACCGCCGCAGCCGCTGCCGGCCGGACTGCTGACGCGCGTGGACGTCCTGGTGCCCAACGAGCACGAGCTGCGGCAGCTGGCCGGCGCACCCGCCGGCGACCGGACGCCGGGCGAGCTGGCGCGGCTGGCCCGCGGCCTCACGACCGGCACGGTGGTGGTCACCCTCGGCGGGCGCGGGGCACTGCTCGTGCCGGACGACGGCCCGGCGCTGCTGCAGCCGCCGCTGCCGGTGCGGCCCGTGGACACCACCGGCGCCGGCGACGCCTTCTGCGGGGCACTGGCGGTCGCGCTGGCGACGGGCTCGACCGCGGCCGAGGCGGTGGCGACCGCGGCCACGGCGGCGGCGCTGTCGACGACCGGGGCCGGTGCGCGGGGCGCGCTCCCCGACGCCGCCGCGGTGGCCGCCGCCCGGCCCGGTCTGCCGGCCGCCGTGCCGGTGGACGAGGCGGTTGACCGGGCGGCCGGCCGGGCACAGGCTCGGCCAGCCGACGACCGAGGAGGCAGTCCCGTGAGCGAACCCGAGAAGCCCGCCCACACCACCGAACCAGCCGAGGGCGGGGACCCGCCCGGCGAGGAGCCGGGTGGCCAGACGCCGCACCCGGACCAGCCCGCCGAGGGCGGCGACACGCCCGCGGGCGGTGCCGACACCCCCTGACCCGAGGGCGCGGTGCGGGCCGGTCGCTGCGTCCGGCCCGCGCGCGGCCGGGCTCGACGGCCACCGAGAGTGATGCATCTCTCCGTGACTCCGGCTCAACTCACCGTTGCGGGTCTGTTTCGTCCCCGGCCGGGCGGGGGACGCTGGCTCCATGGAGGAGACCCAGAACCAGCCCCGAGTAGGTACCGAGGCCTCTGAGGAGCGCCCGGCCGACGAGTCGCAGGCCCGACAGGCCTCGACCGCGCCCCTGTCCCGCCTGCTGGCCAACCCGCGCCGCATCCGCAGGGCCTGAGGACGCGCCCCCTCCGGCATCCTCTCGGGGATGCCCAGGAGGGGGCCTCGGGGAGGTTCACGGAACGTCACACCCGTCCCACGGACCTCCGGCGTCCCGGTCAGCCCGGGCGCACCTCGTCACTCACAGCAACCACCTGTCGGCCGGTCCCGGCGTGCCGCGAACTGCTCCGTCACGCCCTGCGGCAGCATCGCCGGCGTGACCGCAGCCGCCATCCCCCTCGCCGCCGACGATGCCTCGGTTCCCGTCCGCCGGAGTCGGGCGGAGCGGCAGGCCATCGTCCTGGACACCGCCGAGCGGCTGTTCGCCACCCGCAGCTCGCGCAGCGTGGGAATGGACGAGCTGGTCCGCGAGACCGGTCTGGGCAAGATGACCGTCTACCGGCTGTTCAAGAGCAAGGACGACCTGGTCGGCGCCTACCTCGCGCGCAAGGCGGCCACCGTGCTCGCCCGCATCGACGCCGAGCTCGAGCGCCTCGCCGACGACCCGCGGGCGGCGCTGCTGTCGGTGGTCGACACCGTCGAGGCCGACGTCACGCGGACCGGCTTCCGCGGCTGCCCGTTCACCAACGTCAGCAGCGAGTACGACGACCCGGAGCACCCCGCGCGCAGCGCCGCCGCGGACTACAAGTTCGAGCTGCACGCCCGGCTCGAGCGCCTCGCGGAGCAGGTCGCCCCGGGCTCGGGCGAGGACCTCGCCGCGCACGTGCACCTCATCATCGACGGGATGTACCTCTCCGGTGGGCTGCTGGGGCCCGACGGCCCCGCCTCGCACGGTCGCGAGCTGGCCGAGCGGCTCGTCGACATCGCCGTCGCCCGCTGAGTCTGCGGCGCCGTACGGCGCACCGCAGGATGGGCCGGTGAGCACCGACCGCAGCCGGCCCGACCTCGACGACACGACCGTGGAGGGCCTGGGCAAGCTCTCCGAGGCCCTCGAGACCATCGAGCAGGCACGCGGCCAGCTCTACGGCTTCCACCAGCACTCCGGCAAGGCCGACCTGCTGCTCCAGGACGCCGTCGAGCTCTTCCGGAAGGCCGGCCACACCCAGCTCGCCGACGACCTCGACCGCGACCTCGTCGGCCGCAACGTCATCGCCGACCGCTGGACCTTCCAGGTCGTCGAGGACTACGACGCCACCTACTGGTCGGTCTTCCGCGCTTTCGACCAGCGCGCCCGCGACGAGCTGTCCGACGGCGACCGGCACGTCTACGAGGCGCGGATGAAGCAGCGCGAGCGGACCAAGGGCCACCCCGGGCACGAGGCCGGTCCCGTCCTGGACGAGTGAGGAAGGACCTCCCTGCCCCCGCCACTCGCAAGCTCGCGCCGGGACCCTGCAGGGAGGCCGAGCTGGGTCGCCGTCCGGACGTCACCGACGCAGACTCTGGGGATGACCATGCCCGAGCCCGACGAACCGCGCGACGCCCAGCCCTTCGGCAGTGAGGTGGCTCCGCCCGGCGACCCGGAGTCCCAGGGCGGCACCCCCGGCCCGGCCGACGGCGTCGCGGGTCCGAGCTGGCCGCCGGCCGAGACCGAGCCCGACGCGCAGCACTGATCGTGCGCGGAACGGCGGCGGGCACCAGACTCGACCCGTGACCACCCCCGGCTCCGACCCCACGCGCACCTCGACCGGCACCCCCGGGACGACTCCGGGTCCGGCCACCGCCGGCCCAGTCACCACCGGCGGGACGACGACGCCCGCGCGTCACCCCGTCCGCAACGCCGGCCGCACCGCGGGCCGCACGCTCGCCCTGGCGCTGCTGCTGTTCGTCACCGTGGTGCTGGTGCTGTTCGTCGTCTTCAACAACCAGACCGTCCAGATCAGCCTGGTCTTCACCGACCTCCAGGCCCCGCTGGTGCTGGCGCTCGTAATCGCCGCGGCCCTCGGCGGCCTGCTGGTGTGGCTGGCAGGGCTGGTGGTGCGCGCCCGCCGCCGCAGCAGCTGACCCGCTCCCCC
>DATIMX010000602.1:0-10345 GCA_035474935.1 Geodermatophilus sp.
CTGCTGCTGTTCAGCTCCGGCGTGTTCTTCAACGCGCTCCAGCCGATCGTGCAGGGCATGACCGGCGACATGGTGCCCGCCAGCGAGCGGGGCTCGGCCTTCGGGATGCTCAACCTCGTCTCCGAGATCGGCGCCGTGCTCAGCCCGGTGGTCAGCGGGATCCTCCGGGATGCGACCGGCAGCTGGGCTCCCGGGGTCTACCTCGCCGCCGGGATCATGATCGTCTCGTTCTTCCTCTACGCGATGGTCCGGGAGTCACCGGCCCACCACGAGGACCCCGTCCCCGCCTGACCGCCCCCCGACCCGTCCGCCCGCCGAGACCTCCGAAGGGACCCCGACATGACCGGACCCGGTTCGACCTCTCCCGCCTCCATCGGCCGCTCCACCGGGCACGCCTCGTTCCGCTCGTTCCCGCTCAACGCCTGGTACGCCGCCGCGTGGGACCACGAGGTGGGGCGCAACCTGCTGGCCAAGACGGTCGCCAACCGGCCGATCGTCCTCTACCGGACCACGGGCGGCCGCCCGGTCGCGCTGGCCGACGCCTGCTGGCACCGGCTGGCACCGTTGTCGATGGGCAAGCTGCGCGGCGACGAGGAGATCATGTGCGGCTACCACGGCATCTGCTACGACCCCGACGGCCGGGCCACCTTCATGCCGGCGCAGGAGACGATCAACCCCAGCGCCTCGGTGCACTCCTTCCCGGTGGTGGAGCGGCACCGCTACGTGTGGGTCTGGCCGGGCGACCCGGCGCTGGCCGACCCGGCCCTGGTGCCCGACCTGTACTGGAACGAGCACCCCGAGTGGGCCGGTGACGGCAGGACGATCCGCGTCAACTGCAGCTACCAGCTCATCGTCGACAACCTCATGGACCTCACGCACGAGCAGTTCGTGCACGGGTCGAGCATCGGCCACGACGCGCTGTCGGAGTCGGAGTTCACCGTGACCCACACCGACCGGACGGTGACGGTGACCAAGTGGATGCTGGGCATCGACCCGCCGCCGTTCTGGAAGCGCAACCTGCAGGACCGCTTCCCCGACTACGAGGGGCCGGTCGACCGCTGGCAGATCATCCGCTACACCGCGCCGTCGACGATCGCGATCGACGTCGGCGTGGCCAAGGCCGGGACGGGCGCACCGGAGGGCGACCGCAGCCAGGGGGTCACCGGCACGGTGATCAACACGATGACGCCGGAGACCGACAACACCTGCCACTACCTGTGGGCGTTCGCCCGCGACTGGTGCCTGGACAAGCAGGTGATCACCACCCGGCTGCGCGAGGGCGTGTCCAACGTCTTCTTCGAGGACGAGCTGATGCTCGAGGCCCAGCAGCGGGGGATCGAGGCCAACCCCGACTACGACTTCTACAACCTCAACATCGACGCGGGCAGCATGTGGACCCGCCGGATCGTGCAGCGCATGATCGACGCCGAGCTCGGCTCGGACACCGGCGCGGTGAGTGACGTGGCCGGGCACGCCGCCGCCGCGATGGCCGAGGTCACCGCCGCGGCCAACGCCGAGCCGCCGGTCGACGGCGGCGCCGGTCAGGCGGCCGAGGTGGCCCGTGGCGTGGCCCGTCACCGGGAGCAGCCGACGGCCGGCCTCATGGGCCGCGGCCTGTAGCCGGAACGACCGACATGGCAGCCACGAGCGCCAAGCGGTGGGGGAGGGCGCGGGTGATCGACGTCTGCGAGGTCGCCCAGCACGTCCGGCGGATCGTGCTGGAGCCCGAGCAGCTCGACGTGCCCGCGCCACCGGGCAGCCACATCGACATCGGGGTCTACGTCAACGGCCGCGCCGACGTCCGCTCGTACTCCGTCGTGGGCATGAGCGGCTACGGCACGGAGCTGGTGCTGGGGGTGCAGCTGGCCCGGCAGAGCCGGGGCGGCTCGGCCTTCATGCACGGCCTGCGCCGGGGGCAGGAGGTGTCGATCACCCAGCCGCTGCAGAACTTCCCGCTCAACTACGGCAGGCCCGGGTACGTCCTGGCGGCCGGGGGGATCGGCATCACCGCCCTGGTGGGCATGGGGAAGGCGCTCAAGGCCCGCGGCGCGGACTACCGCTTCGTCTACGGCGCCCGGTCGCGGGGCCTCATGGCGTTCGTCGACGAGCTGGTCGCCGAGCACGGCGACCGCCTCGACCTGCGGATCGACGACGAGGGCGGCTCCCTCGACGTCGCCGAGCTCGTCGCCGGCGTCCCCGACGGCGGGGAGCTGTACGTCTGCGGCCCCACCCCCATGCTCGACGCGATCAAGGCCGCCTGGGCGCAGGCCGGACGGCGCCCGGCCGACCTGCGGTTCGAGACGTTCGGCAGCAGCGGCCGGTTCGCCCCCGAGGCGTTCACCGTGCGCATCCCGCGGCTGGGCCTGGAGACCCTCGTGCCGCACGACGTGTCGATGCTCGAGGCCCTGGAGGCCTGCGGTGCGGACATGATGTTCGACTGCCGTCGCGGCGAGTGCGGCCTGTGCGAGGTCAAGGTCCTCGACGTCGACGGGATCATCGACCACCGCGACGTGTTCCTCAGCGACGAGCAGCACCGGGCGGGCGACCGGCTGCAGTGCTGCGTCTCCCGGGTGGTCAGCGCCCGCACCGGGGGGCTGGCCGGCGGCGACGGGCGGCCGGCGGTCGTCTCCATCGACGTGCCGTGACCAGCGGCCTCCGTGCCGGTCCGCTGGCGGCCCGGCGGACGGCGGGCGGCAAGCTGCTCGCCGTCCTCGACGCCTTCACGCGGGAGCGGCCGGCGCTCACGCTGTCGGAGATCGCCCGGGCCGTCGGCGTGCCGCTGTCCACCGCCCACCGCCTGGTCGGGGAGCTGTGCGCCTGGGGCGGCGTCGAGCGGGACGAGGACGGCCGCTATCGGGTGGGCCTGCGGGTGTGGGAGCTCGGCGCCCTCGCGCCACGCGGTCTGGGGCTGCGCGAGGTGGCGCTGCCGTTCATGGAGGACCTCTACGAGGTCACCCACGAGAACGTGCAGCTCGCCGTGCGCGAGGGCACCGAGGTGGTCTTCGTCGAGCGGATCGCCGGGCGGTCGGCCGTCGGCGTGCTCACCCGGGTCGGCGGCCGCTTCGCCCTGCCGCCGACCGGGGTCGGCCTGGTGCTGCTGGCCCACGCCCCGGCCGAGGTGCAGGAACGCGTGCTGGCCGACCCGCTGACGGCCTACACCCGGCACACCCTCACCGATCCGCGGCGGTTGCGCCGGGTGCTCGCCGAGGTCCGCCGGACCGGCATGGCGATCAGCGATCGGCAGGTCACCGAGGACGCCGTCTCCGTCGCCGCACCGGTCGAGGTCTGCGGCACCGTGGTGGCCGCGTTGTCCATCGTCGTGCGCGGGAGTTCCCCGGCTGCCGTCCGCGACTTCGCGCCCGGCGTCCGGGCCGCCGCGCGTGGCATCGGCCGCACCCTCGCGTCGCCCGGCACGGACTGGCGGGTTCCCTGACGGTCCCCGGCGGGGAGCGGGGCCGCGCACCCTGCCGGGAGCCGAGCGGCTGTCCGCGGTGACGACCGCGCTCGGCGGCACGGGCACCACCGGGCCGCTGGAGGACGCCGGGACCGGGACCGTGCCGCCCCCACCACCGGAGGCGGAGCTCGCGCCGCTGCTCCTGGCCGGAAGCCGGACCGGGTGTCCCAGGTTGGCCCCGGTGTGAGGCTCTCGCTGCTCGACCGCTCCCGGACCCGCACCGGCCATCCCGAGGGGGCCGCGCTGACGCACACCGTGGAGCGGGCGGTCGCGGCGGAGGAGCTCGGCTACCGCCGGTTCTGGGTGGCCGAGCACCACGGCGTGCCGGGCGTCGCGTCCGGAGCGCCGGCGGTGCTGCTGGCGGCGATCGGGGCACGCACGGCGACGATCCGGCTCGGCTCGGGTGGGGTGATGCTGCCGCACCACCAGCCCCTCGTCGTGGCCGAGCAGTTCCAGATGCTCGCCGCCCTGTACCCGGGGCGGATCGACCTCGGCCTGGGCCGCTCGCTCGGCTTCACCGCGCCCGTACGCCGTGCGCTGCGTCGCTCCGGCGACGAGCCGGACACGTTCGCCGACGACGTCGTCGAGCTCCGCGGCTACCTGGAGCGGACCGCACCGGTCACCGCGCACCCGGTCGGCGAGGCGCCGGTCCCGCTCTTCGTGCTCGCCACCGGCCGCGGGGTCGAGGTCGCCGCCCGGCTGGGGCTCCCGGTCGTGCTGGGTGGCCCGGTGCTCGACCGGCCCGACCTGGGGGACCTGCTCGCGGCCTACCGCCGGGACTTCCGTCCGCATCGGGACGGCCGGCCGCACGTCACCGTCGCCCTCGACGTGCTCGTCGCCGACACCGATGCCGAGGCCCGGGAGCTGGCTATCCCCGAGGTCTGGGCGATGGTGAGCTCCCGGCGCACCGGCGTGTTCGGCGCCCTGGAGCCGGTGGCGGCCATCTGCGACCAGCGCTGGGACGACCAGGTCGCCGGCCGGGTCGAGCGCGGTCTCGACGCCGTCACCGCCGGCAGCCCCACGACGGTCCGCCGCCGCCTGGAGCAGCTCGCCGAGCGCAGCGGGGCCGACGAGCTGCTGGCCACCGGCGCGACCTACGACCGGGCGGCGCTCGCCGACTCCGACGCCTCGCTCGCGGCGCTGCTGGCCTGATCGGACGAGCGGCCCCGGTCGGGGACGGGTGCCCGTGCGACCGAGCCGGTCGTCGTGCACCGCCGACCGCCTGCGCCGGCGGGTCAGCCGGCGACGGTCCGGTCGCGCCGGCGGGCGGCGATCTCCGCGGCCAGTCGCCCGACCAGTTCGGACACCGGCAGGAAGGACCGGGCCGGTGAGCCGGGGGCGGACACGGTGACCGCGTCGTCCGCGATCTCGTCGTCCCCCATCACCGCGACATATGCCGCGCGCCGGTGGTGTGCCTCCTTGATGCGGACCGACAGCGAGCCACGTGCGGACAGCTCCGCGCGGATGCCCGCCCCGGCGAGCCGGGTCACCAACGAGCGTGCGGCAGCTCCGTGCGCCTCCTCGCTGACCGGCAGCACCCGGACCTGCTCGGGGGACAGCCAGGTGGGGAAGCGACCGTTGCCGCCGTCCAGGAGGATGGCTGTCATCCGCTCCATGGAGCTCAGCAGCCCCCGGTGGACCATGACGGGGCGGTACCTCCGACCGTCCTCGCCGACGTAGTGCAGGTCGAACCGCTCCGGCTGGTTGTGGTCGACCTGCACGGTGGAGAGGGTCTCCTCGCGGCCGCGGTGGTCGACCACCTGGACGTCGATCTTCGGACCGTAGAAGGCGGCCTCACCCGGCGCGACGTCATGGCTGAGGCCGGCGGCGTCCAGAGCGGCGCGGAGCTGGTCCTCAGCGGTACGCCACTGCTCGTCCGCTCCCAGGTAGCGGCCATGTGGTCCGCGGACGGAGAGCCGGTACCGGTGGATGCGGATGCCGAGCACCTCGTAGCAGTGCCGGATCGCGTCGAGTGCGAGTCGCACCTCGTCGGTCACCTGATCGGGACGGCAGAAGGAGTGCGCGTCGTCGAGGTTGATCTGCCGGACCCGGCTGAGCCCGACGAGGACGCCGGACAGTTCGCTGCGGAACATCGAGCCGATCTCCGCCAGCCGCACCGGCATGTCGCGGTAGCTGTGTGGGCGGGCCGCGAAGACCTGGGTGTGGTGCGGGCAGTTCGCCGGGCGCAGCACGAGGCTCTCCCCGCCCACCCGCATCTCCGGGAACATGTCGGCCGAGAACTTGTCCCAGTGCCCCGAGCGTTCGAACAGCTCCCGCTTGGCGAGGACGGGGGTGTAGACCCGGCGGCAACCCGATGCGAGTGCCTGTTCCACGGCGAATCGTTCCAGCTCGGCGCGTACGACGGCGCCGTCGGGCAGCCACAGGGGGAGCCCGGCACCCACCGAGACGGAGGTGTCGAAGAGATCCAGTGCACGTCCGAGACCGGAGTGGTCGGAGGGGCTGGGGGACATCTCGGTTCCTCTCACGAGGGGAACCGACCGCCGACAGCACACCCGGGGTTGGCTCCCCGGGACTGGTAGCGCGCTTGCTACACGAGACGCCGGAGGACCTCCGGCGTGGTCGTCTGCTGCAGCGCGATGAGCACGTCGCCGACCATGACACCCGGTGGTCCGAGGGGCAAGGCCATTAGCCCGGCCCCAAGCCCGCCCTCCGGCAGCGGGTCGGGTGGCAGGGGCACGGGCCTGGGTGGTCAGGAGAGGGCGAGCATCCGGTCCGCGGCCTCCCGCGTGAACGCTTCGGGCGGGAGGGCGTCCGGACCGACCCATCCGGCGGCGATCGGCATCCGCGCCGCCGGATCAGCCGCGAAGCGCGCGAACGCCGCATCCCGGCGTCGGTGCCCGTCCGGGGTGAAGTCGGCGCGCAGCCTGGTCATCGCCGCTGCGGTGGCGCGCAGGCGCCTCATCCGTTCGGCTCGCTCGCGCGCGTACGGCTCGAAGACGTCGGGGCCCCAGCGCGGTCCTCCGAGCAGGGCCTCGCCGACGAGCCGCGCGTCGCGGACCGCCACGGTCAGCCCCTGCCCGATGATCGGATCGCTGTAGCCCGCTGCGTCGCCGATCAACACCGCGCCCGGGACGTACGGCCGCTCGGACCACGTGTCTCCCATCGGGAAGCTCGCCCACCCCGGCCGGGGACGGGCCTCGCGGAAGACCTCCGGAGCGGGGAAGCACGTCAACGTGGCCAGGCGCTGCAGGATGCGGTCGCCGGCGTCCCTCCCGGAGAAGCGACCGGGTGTGCTCTTGTCCCAGAAGAGGTAGATCCGGGTGCACCCGCTCCGTCGCGGGAAGACGAAGAAGGCGACGTCCGCACAGGTCCCCGACGTGTTCGTGGCGGCCGGCCACCCGGTCAACCCGTCGACCAGCAGACCGACCGCGAAGGTCCGCGGTCCCGTCGTGGCCAGCGGGATCCCGAGCTGTCGCCGGACGGCGGAGGTCCGGCCGTCGGCACCCACGACCACCCGCGCCTCCACCACCCTCTCGCAGCCGCCCTGTTCGTACGTGACCGCCGGGTGCGGGCCGGCGGTGAACCGCACCTGGCGCGCACCACGGACGACCTCCGCACCGAGGTCGGCGGCGGCCGCCATCAGCTCCCGGCAGGCGCCGGGGTGGCTGAGGTTCAGCATCCCGGCGGCGCCGGGTACCACGGCCGTGGTGTCCATGGCCGCCGCTTCGGCGTCGTGCGGGGACATCGAGTCCCCGTAGGGGATGACACGTGGCGCGACCGTTCCCTCCGCCCGCATGGCGATCTCCAGCAGGCCGGACCTCGCCAGTTCCGCGTAGCCCCACGGGAACACGGTCTCGCCGCGAACCCGGTCGCGGAACTCCACGGACTGTTCCAGGACGGTCACGGCCAGGCCGGCACCGGCCAGCCGCACGGCCAGGGCGCCCCCGGCGATGCCCCCTCCGACGATCGCGACGTCGGCCGTCGTCCCGGCCATCGTCAGCGCCTCGATCCCGGCGGTCCGGGTTCCGGGGTGATGTTCTGGTTCAGGCGGAAGACGTTGGCGGGGTCGTACGTCTGCTTCACCGCGGCGAGCCTCGGGGCGTTGAGCCCGTACGCGGAGCGGGCTCGCTCGGGGCCCTCGGCACCGAGGTTGTTGACGTACACGGCGTCCTGCAGGTGCGGGGTCATCGCGTCGAAGAGGCCCCGGCTCCAGGCGGTGTTGCGCTCCGAGTCCTCGGGGTCCTCCCACTGGGAGAGGATCAGGAGGTCGTACTGGTCGGCCCGGTGGGGGAACGCGGTCGCGTCCGGCGCCACCCGGCCCGCGGCCCCGTGCAGGTGCTGCAGCCCGACGCCGCTCGCCGCGGAGGGCATGTCCGGGACGTGCTGGACGAGCGTGTCCAGCGCGGCGTCGGTCGGCTGCCGCAGGAACCCGGACTTCCAGTAGTGCTGGCGGCCTCGGGGGAAGCCCGCGTCCGGGGCGCTCTGCAGCGCCACGTACGGGATCACCCCGACGGTGTCGGCCTGCGGTGGCCCGGCAGCCCGCAGCGGGGCGAGGGTCCGCTCGCCGTCCTCCGGCGTCCCGCACCAGCAGACCACGATGGTGACTCCCGGCCGTCCGTCCGCGTCGCGGCCGAGGGAGACCGCCGTGGAGAGCTCGTCGGGAGCGGAGGCCACGAAGTCGTCGTGGAACCGCAGGATCTCGAGGGCCGCCGTCCACGGGTAGGAGATCGCCCCGGCGAGCACCGGGCCGACCGGGTGCAGCCGGTAGACGAAGGAGGTGACCACGCCGAAGTTGCCGCCGCCGCCGCGGAGGGCCCAGAACAGGTCCGGGTGCTCGTCCTGGCTCACGTGCAACAGCTGACCGTCCGCCGTCACCACCTCGGCGGCGATCAGGTTGTCGCAGGTCAGGCCGTACCGCCCGTTCAGCGATCCCAGACCGCCGCCCAGCGTGAGGCCGGCGATCCCGGTGACCGACACGACCCCGAGCGGGGTGGCCAGCCCGTACGCCTGCGTCGCCCGGTCCAGCTCGCCGAGCGTCAGTCCCGCGCCGGCATGGGCGACCTGTCCGTCGGGCTCGACCCGCAGACCCTTCATGACGGACAGGTCCAGCATCACCCCGCCGTCGCACACGGCGTGGCCGGCCACGTTGTGGCCGCCACCTCGGACGGACAGCACGAGGTCGTGCTCGCGCGCGAACGCGATGCCCCGTGCCACGTCGGCCGCGTCCAGGCACTGGACGACGGCGGCCGGCCGCCGGTCGATCATCGCGTTGAAGACCGCACGGACGGCGTCGTAGTCGGCGTCCTGCGGTCGGACCAGGCGGCCGTGGAGCCGGCCCTCGAGTGCGTCGAAGGCGGTACCCGGCACGGCTGATGTGAGGGTCATGGCCCTGCCTCTTCCGGTCGGAACGTGGTGGTCCGAGGCTGACCGGGCCGCCTAATCGCCGGCTAAGCGCCCACGTGTCGCTTCCGCACCTCCGCCAGCAGCCCGGGCAGCGGCAGCCCGGCACCGCACCGCAGCGCTCGTGCGGCCTCGGCCGGGCCGAGCCGCGCGGTGAGGCGGGCCTGTTCCCGCCGCCGGTGGGTCAGGGCGGTGCCGGCCAGGGGGACGCCGATCTCCGTCCGCAGCGCCGACGCGGCGCCGAGCAGGAGCAGCGCCAGGTCGTCCTCACCGGCGTCGGCAGCGACCGTGGCCATCCCCTCCAGGGCGGTCGCGCTCCCGCTGCGGTGCCCGATCCGCCGGCACAGTTCCAGCGCCTGCTCGAACGCTCCCCGCGCGCGCCCGGCCTCGCCCGAGGACAGCGCGATCCGGCCCGCCAGCTGCAGGGCGGAGGCCTCTCCTTCGCGGTATCCGACTGCGCGGTAGTGCTCGAGCGCCTCGTCCACGAGCCGCGCCGCCACGACGACGTCCCCCCAGCGGTGCTCCAGGGATGCGAGGACGTCGACGGCCAGTCCGCGAGCCAGGTGCTCCCCGACCTCCTCGGCGTGGCGCAGCGCACTCGCGACCACGGACCGGGCGGCGTCGGGCTCGTCCCGGTCGCCGTGCAGCCGGGCCAGCTGCGCCTCCGCCAGCGCGGCGCGCCATCGGTCGCCGCCGGACAGCGACGCTGCGACGCCGTCCTCGTAGAGGTGCTGCGCCTGGTCGAACTCGCCACGCGCCCACGCCACCGTCGCCGTCAGGGCCAGGGCGTCGCCCTCCCACGCCGAGGCACCGATGGCGCGGGCCAGCGCCAGTTGCGCTCCGGCCGAGGCGGCGACCTCGGTGAACTCGGCCCGTCCGAGGTGGAGCAGCGCCTCGGCGGACAGGAGCGGCAGGCGGTCCGGACCGGCGTCGGGCCGGACGGCGCGCAGGGCGGTGTGCACCCAGTGCAGCCCCTCGCCGCGCGCACCGCGCACGTCCCACGGGTGCCACAGGCAGGTGACGAGTCGTACCCCGAGTCCTTCGTCGCCGGCCGGTCCGAAGGCCCACTCGAGCGCGGCCCGGAAGTTGTCGCGTTCGGTCTGCAGGCGGACGAGCCACGGTGGGGAGTCCGGGCCGAGGAGGTGCGGTTCGGCCTCCTGCGCCAGTGCCAAATAGTGACGGGCGTGCCGGTCCCGCAGGTCCGCCATCGCTGGTCCACCCAGCCGGTCCCGGGCGTACTGCCGGGTGGTCTCGAGCATGCGGTAGCGCGTGGTCCCGTCGGGTTCCTCCTCGAGTTGCACCGTGCTGCTCGCCACCAGCCGCGCGAGCGTCAGCCCGATGTCCTCCCGGGGGAGCTCCCCGCCCGAGACCACGGCTTCGGCCGCGGTCAGGCTGAAGGTCGCGGGGAAGACCGAGATCCGTGCGAACAGCGACCGCGCGGGTGGATCGAGGAGGTCGGAGCTCCAGGCCAGGGTGGCCGCGAGACCCCGGTGCCGGGCATCGGCTGACCGGACGGTGGCGTCGAGCAGC
>DATIMX010000603.1:0-4987 GCA_035474935.1 Geodermatophilus sp.
TACACCCGCGCCCGGCTGCGCGGCGAGGTGCTGCCGCTGATGGAGGAGGTGCTCGGCGGCGGCGTCGCCCCCGCTCTGGCCCGCACCGCCGACCTGCTCCGGGAGGACCTCGACGCCCTCGACGAGCTGGCCGCGGCGCAGCTGGCCCGGCTCGCCGGTGAGGCGGTGGACGGCGGCCTGCCCGCCCGCGAGCTCGCCGCGCTGCCCGCGGCGCTGCGCCGGCGGGTGCTCCGTGGGTGGCTGCGTGGCGCCGGCGTCCCCGACGTCCAGGCGGTCCACCTGCGTGCGGTGGAGGCGCTCGTCACGCACTGGCGGGGACAGGGCCGCGTGGACCTACCCGGTGGTGCAGGGGCCCTCCGCACGTCTGGCAGGCTGGTGCTGTCGCCGCCCCGTCGTGCGGGGCCCCCGTCCCGAGGACGCACCCCACACCCGCGAGGAGTCCCGCCCGTGAGCGAGCCCGCCACCGCTCCAGCAGAGCTCGGCAACGACCACGGCTACGGCCCGGACATCGACCACGTGCTGCTCAGCGAGGAGCAGATCCAGGCCAAGATCGCCGAGCTGGCCGACCAGGTCGCCAGCGACTACGCCGGGCGCGAGGTGCTGCTCGTCGGCGTCCTCAAGGGCGCGGTGCTGTTCATGAGCGACTTCGCCCGGGCGCTGCAGCTGCCCACCCAGATGGAGTTCATGGCGGTCTCCTCCTACGGGTCGGCCACCAGCTCCTCCGGCGTCGTGCGCATCCTCAAGGACCTCGACCGCGACATCAGCGACAAGCACGTGCTGGTGATCGAGGACATCATCGACTCCGGGCTGACCCTGTCCTGGCTGCTGAAGAACCTCGGCGGACGGCGCCCGGCCTCGCTCGAGGTCTGCGCCCTGCTGCGCAAGCCCGACGCGGTGAAGGTCGACGTGCCGGTGCGCTACGTCGGCTTCGACATCCCCAACGAGTTCGTCGTCGGCTACGGACTGGACTACGCCGAGCGCTACCGCGACCTGCCCTACATCGCCACGCTCAAGCCCGAGGTGTACTCGAGCTGAGCCGGGCCGCCCGACGAGCGGGGCCCGGAGGGTCCCCGAGGAGTGGCGGCGGTACGGCTCCACGCCGGTGGGGGACGGCACCTGGTGGCGGTGTCGCCCGGTAGGGCGACCGGAGGCGTTGTCAGCGAGGACCCCGCTGTCGCACAGCGGAGGCACAGGGTCGCCGGTGTACCGTCGATCCAACGACGCTGCGCCGTAGCGCCAGGGTGCCCGCCCGGGCCGCAGGGAGCGTCCCCCGGACGATCAGGAGGGTGGACGGGACAGGCCGGAGCACCCGGCCGCCCGGCATCGGTGTATGGAACGCAAGAAGATCTTCCGCTCCGTGTGGTTCTGGGTCGTCCTCGTCGTCCTCCTGGCGTTGGCGTTCTCCTCGCTGTTCCGCGGCACCGGCAGCTTCCAGGAGGTCAGCACCGCGACCGCGCTCGAGCAGATCGAGAACGGCAACGCCCGCCAGGTCACGATCAACGACAAGGAACAGACGCTCGACATCGAGCTGACCAACCCGGTCCAGGGCAGCGACCAGATCACCGCGTCCTACCCGGTCGGTGCCGCCGACGACGTCTTCGACCTCGTCTCCGGCCTCGGGGACGACGGCACCCCCGTCGACTTCGACACCAACGTCACGCAGGACAGCGTCCTGGTCAGCCTGCTGATCAGCTTCCTGCCGTTCGTGATCCTGCTGCTGCTGCTGTTCTGGCTGTTCAACTCCATGCAGGGCGGCGGCCGCGGCGTCATGGCCTTCGGCAAGTCCAAGGCCAAGCAGGTCACCAAGGACACCCCGAAGACGACGTTCGCCGACGTCGCCGGCGCCGACGAGGCCGTCGAGGAACTGCACGAGATCAAGGACTTCCTGCAGAACCCGGTGAAGTTCCAGGCCGTCGGCGCCAAGATCCCCAAGGGCGTGCTGCTGTTCGGCCCGCCCGGGACCGGCAAGACGCTGCTGGCCCGCGCCGTCGCCGGTGAGGCCGGGGTGCCCTTCTTCTCCATCTCCGGCTCCGACTTCGTCGAGATGTTCGTGGGTGTCGGTGCCAGCCGGGTCCGCGACCTGTTCGAGCAGGCCAAGCAGAACGCGCCGGCGATCATCTTCGTCGACGAGATCGACGCCGTGGGCCGGCACCGCGGCGCCGGCATGGGCGGCGGGCACGACGAGCGCGAGCAGACGCTGAACCAGATGCTCGTCGAGATGGACGGCTTCGACGTCAAGGGTGGCGTGATCATGATCGCCGCCACCAACCGTCCCGACATCCTCGACCCGGCGCTGCTGCGCCCGGGCCGCTTCGACCGGCAGATCGCCGTCGACCGCCCCGACCTGCTCGGCCGCAAGGCGATCCTGTCGGTGCACGCCAAGGGCAAGCCCCTCGCGCCCGACGTCGACCTGGAGACCGTGGCGCGGCGTACCCCCGGGTTCACCGGCGCCGACCTCGCCAACGTGCTCAACGAGGCGGCGTTGCTCACCGCCCGCACCAACGGCTCGCTGATCACCGACGAGACCCTCGAGGAGGCGATCGACCGCGTCATCGCCGGTCCCGAGCGCAAGACGCGGGCGATGAGCGAGAAGGAGAAGAAGGTGACCGCCTACCACGAGGGCGGGCACGCGCTCGTGGCGCACGCGCTGCCGAACCTCGACCCGGTGCACAAGGTCACGATCCTGCCGCGCGGCCGCTCCCTCGGGCACACGCTGGTCCTCCCGACCGAGGACAAGTACACCCAGACCCGCTCGGAGATGATCGACACCCTGGCCTACGCGCTCGGCGGGCGCGCGGCCGAGGAACTCGTCTTCCACGAGCCGACCACGGGCGCCGGCAACGACATCGAGAAGGCGACCGCCATGGCGCGGGCGATGGTCACCCAGTACGGCATGAGCGCCAAGCTCGGCGCGGTCAAGTACGGCAGCGACGCCGCCGAGCCGTTCCTCGGCCGCGACATGGGCACCCGGCCGGACTACTCCGAGGCCGTCGCCGCCGACATCGACGCGGAGATCCGCGCCCTGATCGAGGCCGCGCACGACGAGGCGTGGGAGATCCTGGTCGAGTACCGGGGCGTCCTCGACCAGCTGGTGCTCGAGCTGATGGAGAGGGAGACGCTCTCCAAGGAGGACATGGCCCGCATCTGCGCGCCGGTCACCAAGCGTCCGTCGCTGGCCCCGTACAACGGCTTCGGCAAGCGCACGCCGTCGGACCAGCCGCCGGTGCTCACCCCGGCCGAGCGGGCCGCGCAGAACGGCAACGGCCACGTCGGCCACGGGAGCACCGCCGTGGGGGACGTGGGCGCCCCGGCGCAGAGATGAGCGAGATCCCGGCCGAACGGGAGGACTCGCTGCTGGAGCGGCCCCGGACGGGCGTCGACCACGCCCGTGCCGCGGCCGCAGTGCGCGAGCTGCTGCTGGCCGTTGGCGAGGACCCCGACCGTCCTGGCCTGCAGGACACCCCCGACCGGGTCGCCCGCGCGTACGCGGAGACCTTCGCGGGTCTGTGGCAGGACCCGGCCGAGGTCCTGGCCACGACCTTCGACGAGGACCACGACGAGATGGTCCTGGTCAAGGACATCCCGATGTACTCGACCTGCGAGCACCACCTGGTGCCCTTCCACGGGGTCGCGCACATCGGCTACATCCCGGGCGAGGACGGGCGGGTGACCGGTCTGTCCAAGCTGGCCCGGCTGGTGGAGGTCTACGCCCGGCGCCCGCAGGTGCAGGAGCGGATGACCAGCCAGATCGCCGACGCGCTGGCCGACGTCCTCAAGCCGCGTGGCGTGCTCGTGGTGATCGAGGCCGAGCACCTGTGCATGGCCATGCGCGGCATCCGCAAGCCCGGCTCGTCCACGGTCACCTCGGCGGTGCGCGGCATCTTCCGGGAGAACTCGGCGACCCGCAGCGAGGCGATGAGCCTCGTCCGCGGCCGGTGACCCTCCTCCCTCTCCCGCGCCCCGACCACTGCGTGGTCATGGGGGTCCTCAACGTCACGCCCGACTCCTTCTCCGACGGCGGCTGCTTCGCCGACGCCGGCACGGCGGTCGCCCACGGCCTGGCGATGCACGCCGCCGGCGCCGACTACGTCGACGTCGGCGGGGAGTCCACCCGGCCCGGCGCCGACCGGGTGGACGCCGAGGAGGAGTGCCGCCGGGTCGTCCCCGTGATCCGCGAGCTGTCCGCCGCCGGGGTGCGCGCCAGCGTCGACACCACCCGCGCCGAGGTGGCCGAGGCGGCCCTCGAGGCGGGCGCGGTGCTCGTCAACGACGTGAGCGGCGGCCTGGCCGACAAGAACATGGCCGAGCTGGTCGCCGAGGCCGGCGTCCCCTGGGTGCTCATGCACTGGCGCGGCCACAGCCGCGAGATGTACGCCGCCGCCCGGTACGGGGACGTCGTCACCGAGGTCTGCGCCGAGCTCACCGCCCGGGTCGAGGACGTCGTCGCCGCGGGCGTCGCGCCCGAGCAGCTCGTGCTCGACCCCGGCCTGGGCTTCGCCAAGCGCGCCGAGCACAACTGGCGGCTGCTGGCCGGGCTGGACCGCGTCGTCGGCCTGGGCCTGCCGGTGCTCGTCGGCGCCTCCCGCAAGTCCTTCCTCGGCCGGCTGCTCGCCGACGCCGACGGCACGCTGCGGGCGGCCGAGCAACGGGACGCCGCCACGCTGGCCACCACGGTGCTGGCCGCGGAGGCCGGCGCCTGGGGGGTGCGGGTGCACGACGCCGCGGCCTCGGTCGACGCCGTCCGCACCGTCGCCGCCGTCCAGGCGGCGCGTCGCGAGGGAGAGCGCCGTGGCTGACCCCCACCCACCCCGCCGCCCCGACCGCATCGCCGTCCGCGGCCTGACCGCGCACGCCTTCCACGGCGTGTACGAGGCCGAGCGCCGGCTGGGGCAGACCTTCCGCGTCGACGCCGTCCTGGAGCTCGACACCGCGCCGGCCGCCGCCGACGACGACCTCGAGCGCACGGTCAACTACGCCGAGCTGGCCC
>DATIMX010000604.1:0-5826 GCA_035474935.1 Geodermatophilus sp.
AGTTGGCGAGGTAGAAGCGCCGCTCGGTCTCCACCACGTAGGTGAACTGCCGGACGATGTCCCGGTACTCGCGATAGAGCTGCAGCTCCATCTCGGTCTCGTACTTCTCCAGGTCCTCGGTGCTCATCGCGGCTCTCCGGACACGTGGCGCATGGCCCCATCATCGACCATCGCGCCGGAGCCGGTCAGCTGGAGTCCCCGAGCGGCGTGTGCGTCGCGGGCCCGGACCACGTTGACGAAGCGCTTCCGGTGCTCCGGACAGGGTCCGTACCGCTGCAGAGCGGCGTCGTGAGCGGCAGTGCTGTAGCCCTTGTGGACGGCGAAGTCGTACTCCGGCCAGCGCTCGTGCAGGTCGAGCATGATCCGGTCCCGCGTGACCTTGGCCAGCACCGACGCCGCCGCCACGCACGCCGCCACCCGGTCGCCCTTCCACACCGCGAGGGTGGGGCAGGCCAGCCCCGGGACGGGGAAGCCGTCGGTGAGCACGTAGTCCGCGCCGGGGTCGAGGGCCCACACCGCGCGACGCAGCGCCTCGATGTTGGTCACGTGCATGCCGCGCGCGTCGAGGTCGGCGACCGGCAGGACGACCACCGACCACGCCTCGGCGCGGTCGACGACCTCCTCGTAGACCCGCTCGCGGATCGCGGCGGTCAGCAGCTTGGAGTCCGCGAGGCCGGGGACCCGCCCCCGGCGGCCGGCCGGCAGCACGCAGGCAGCGGCGACGAGCGGACCGGCACAGGCACCGCGGCCGGCCTCGTCGGCGCCGGCGACCGCGGCGAACCCGCGGCGGCGCAGGGAGCGCTCCATCTCCCACAGGGCGTCGGGCCGGTCGTCGGCGGCCGGGACGGCGCGGGCGCGGTGCCGCGGCCCGGGAGGAGCGGGGGTGGTACGGACAGCCATCGCGGTCCGACAGTACGACGCCGGCGAGGGACCGCGGGAGGCCGTCGCCCGGCTGGAACGCCAGGGGCCGGCCCCGGGGTCAGAGGGGCCGGCCCATGGACGGTCGGCCGCCGGAGCGGCCCTGCAGGGAGTTCTCGCTCAGGCCTCGGCCTCGACCGGGGACAGGGCGTGGGCGCCACAGGTGCAGGCGGCGGGGTTGCGGGCGGAGAGCACCAGGGAGACGGCGTGCGCCCGGTCGCGGGCACCCAGCTTGCGCAGGATGGCCTTGACGTGGGACTTGACGGTGTCCTCGCTGATGAACAGGTTGCGGCCGATCTGGCGGTTCGACTGGCCCTGGAGCAGCTCGTCGAGGACGTCGGACTCGCGGCGGGTCAGCGGCACCTCGGGGGTGAACGGCTTGGCGGCCGGAGCGGCCGACGGCTCGACCCGGCGGATCTGCGGGTCCACGACGGTGCGGCCGGCGCGGGCGGCCAGGATGGCCCAGCCGAGCAGGGTCGGCGAGGTGTTGATCATCAGGTAGCCGCGGACGCCGGCGGCCAGCGCCTCGTTCACCACGGCCGGGTCCTCGGAGGTGCCCAGGGCCACGATCGTCACCCGGGGGTACCGGCGGCGCAGGTCGCGGCAGGCGTTGAGGGTCGCGGCGCGGCCCTGGCCCAGCTCCACGACCACCGCGTCGGGGCGGGCGGTCTCGACCAGCGTGAGGGCGCGGCGCAGCTCCCCCGGAGTCCCGACCGACTGCATGCCGGCGGTCTCGTTCACCATGCTCACCAGCCCACGGCGCAGGACGGGGGCGTCGGCGAGGATGAGCACGCGAGTGACGCCGCGGGCGGCGCTCGCCATGGGTGCGGACACAACAGACTCCGTTTCACACGTTCGGGGAACTTCTCACGAACTCCATCGGACGGGTGAGACGGGTGCTTGAACGCTTTTCCGACAATTCTTGGGAGAATTATCCGACAGGTCTCCGAGTGCCATCGAGTCGCACGAGAAACACCGGAATGGCGACCCACTGCATTCGTGTCGACATGGCGACGCCATTCCGCGGGAGGCCCGGGAACGACTCGACCCGCACGCCCCGGTGTGCCGGGAGGTGCGGGTCGAGGGAGGAGCGCGGGATCCGTCAGTCGCTGCGGGACAGGCGTCGTCGCCGTCGCCAGGCGGTGAGCGGCACGGCGCCCACGAGCCCCACGGCGTACGGGGCGGCGACCGCCGCGGCACCGGAGACCGGCGCGCCGGCCGCCTCGGTCCCCTGGATGTCGGGTGAACCGAGCGTGCTGAAACGGTCGAGCGGCCAGACGATCAGCGCGGCCTTGCCGACGACGTCGTCCACGGCGACCGTTCCGGACCACTCGTCGCCGATGTGCGCCTTGGAGTCCGCCGACGCCGAGCGGTGGTCACCCATGACCCACAGCCGGCCCTCGGGAACGGTGACCGGACCGAACGCCCGGCTCTCCAGGGGGGTGTTCTGGAAGATGTAGGGCTCCGCGAGCGGTTCGCCGTCCACGGTGACCCGGCCCTCGGTGTCACAGCACTGCACCGTCTGGCCGCCGGTGGCGATGACCCGCTTGACGAAGTCGTCCTCGCTCGGCGGAGCCACCCCGATGGCGCGGCCCAGCCACAGCAGGCCGCTGGAGAGCCAGTTGCCCGGCTCCTGGACGTCCACCTCCGGCGACCAGCTCTCCGGCCCCTCGAAGACGACGATGTCACCGGGCTCGGGCTCACCGAACCAGTAGGGCACCTTGTTGACCAGGACGCGGTCGCCGGTGCAGCCCGGGCAGCCGTGCAGCGTCCGCTCCATCGAGCCCGACGGGATGAAGAACGCCTGCACCAGGAAGGTCTTCACCAGCAGGGCGAGCACGAAGGCGATGAGCAGGAGCACCGGCAGCTCCCGGATCAGCGAGCCCTTCTCGGCCTCCCCGCGCCGGCGCGCGGCGCGGCCACCGGGACGGCGGACGGGGCCGGTGTCGGCGGTGGACCCGGTCGCCTGGGGGTCCTCCCCCTCCGGAACGACGTCGGCGGGCCTCCCGGGCCGGTCGCTGCTCATCGGAGCCAGCGTACGGCCGCGGAGGACCCGCCGTGGTCAGGCCGGACCGGCCGGCCCGCGTCGTGTCAGCGCGAGACGGTCACGCGCTTCTCCTTGATCTTGGCGGCCTTGCCGCGCAGCTCGCGCAGGTAGTACAGCTTGGCGCGCCGCACATCACCGCGGGTCAGCACCTCGATCTTCTCGACGACCGGGGTGTGCACCGGGAAGGTGCGCTCGACGCCGACACCGAAGCTGACCTTGCGGACGGTGAAGGTCTCGCGGATGCCCCCGCCCTGCCGGCGGATGACCACGCCCTGGAAGACCTGGATGCGGGAACGGTTGCCCTCGATGACGCGCACGTGCACCTTGACGGTGTCACCCGGGCGGAACTCGGGGATGTCGTCGCGCAGCGAGTCGGCGTCGAGTACGTCCAGGGTGTTCATCGCGGCAGTCCTGTCCTAGCGGTCATGTCGTTGCGGTGCGGACAGCAGGCGCCCCGGGCTGTCCGATCCGGGGCGCTGCGCTCCGGGAGGAGCTCGGCGTCGACGAAGCGATGCGTCCGCAGCAGCTCTCTACTGTGCCACATCTTCAGCCGACGAAGCGCGGCGGCCCCGTCCACGGGCCGGCGGACAGCTCCGGCAGCAGGTCGGCGAGGTCGCGGGGTGCGAAGGTCTCGGCGCTCGCGGCGACCTCCTCGGCGCTCCACCAGCGGTGCGGCTCGGCGCCGAGCAACTCGAGTTCCGTGCGTCCGCTCGCGTCCACCTCGTGCACCACGTCGCGCAGCACGAAGAAGGTCTCCCGCGAGTCGATCTGCACGCCGGCGAACGGGCCGACGTGCCGCCGGAACCACACCGGCCCCTCGAGCCGCGCGGGGTCGACGACCAGGCCGATCTCCTCGGCGAGCTCCCGGGCGGCGGCCTCCCGCACGCCCTCCCCCGGCTCCACGCCACCGCCGGGCGTGTACCAGAACAGCACGTCCCTCGGCGGGACGGCGGGGTCGGTGAGCCGGGCGCCGAGCAGCAGCACCCGCCCGGACGGGTCGAGGACGACGACGCGCGCGGTCGGCCGCACCACCGCCCGCACACCTCCCGGGCCCTCGCTCACTCGTCGAGGACGGCGCGGTCGGCGGCGGTGAGCGCGCTCTCGGGCAGCGCCGCGAGCAGGTCCGGACGCCGGGCCGCGGTCCGCCGCAGCGACTCCGCGCGCCGCCACCGGGCGATCGCGGCGTGGTCGCCGGAGAGCAGCACCGGTGGGACGTCGTGGCCGCGCCAGGACGCCGGGCGGGTGTAGGCCGGACCCTCGAGCAGGCCGTCGGCGTGCGAGTCGTACTCGACGGACTCCCGGTTGCCGACGACGCCGGGCAGCAGCCGGGTCACGGCCTCGACCATGACCAGCACCGCCGACTCGCCCCCGGCCAGCACGTAGTCGCCGATCGAGACCTCCGACACCGGCCCGGCCTCGGCGGCCCAGTCGGCGACCCGCTGGTCGATGCCCTCGTACCGGCCGCAGGCGAAGACCAGCCCGGGCTCACGCGCCCACTCGGCGGCCACGGCCTGGGTGAACCGACGGCCGGCGGGGGTCGGCACGACCAAGCGGGTGCCCGGCGGGCGGACGGCCTCCAGCGCCCGGGCCCACGGCTCGGGCTTCATCACCATGCCCGGTCCGCCGCCGTAGGGGGCGTCGTCGACGGTGCGGTGGACGTCGTCGGTCCACTGCCGCAGGTCGTGCACGCCGACGCTGACCAGGCCGCGCTCGGCGGCCCTGCCCAGCAGCGACTGCCGCAGCGGCGCCAGGTACTCGGGGAAGATCGTGACGACGTCCACCCGGAATGGGGCGCTCGGCACCCCCGGTCCGCTGCCGCCCGGCGGAGCCGGCCCTGTGACGGAGCCGCTCACAGGTCGAGCAGCCCCTCGGGTGGGTCGACCACGAGCGCGCCGCCGGCGAGGTCGACGGTCGGGACGATCGCCGTCACGAACGGCACGAGCAGCTCCCGGCCCTCGCCCCGGCGGACGACGAGCAGGTCGGCGCCCTCGTGGCGGACCGCGTCCACCGTGCCCAGCTCGGTGCCGTCGGGCAGGCGGGCGGTCAGGCCGACCAGCTGGTGGTCGTAGAAGACGTCGGGGTCCTCGAGCGCGGGCAGGTCGGCGACGGGGACGTGCAGCTCGGTGTTGCGCAGCTCCTCGGCCGCCTCGCGGCTCTCGACGCCCTCGATGGTGAGCAGGAGCACCTCGCGGTGCCAGCGTCGGCCGGCCACGGTGAGCGGCCCGCGGTCGACGGGGTCGGTGCGCAGGACCGCACCCGGCACGAACCGGAGGTCCGGGTCGTCGGTGCGGACCTCGACGGTCACCTCACCACGGACACCGTGGGGCCGGCCGATGCGGCCGACCACCACGGTGTCGGTGGGGTCGTTCGGTTCTGCGTTCACCAGCGGTGGTGCTCAGGAGGAGGGGCTCAGCGCCCGTCGGTGTCGACGACGTCGACCCGCAGGCCGCGGCCGCCGACGCCGGTCATCACCGTGCGCAGCGCCTTGGCGGTGCGGCCGCCGCGGCCGATGACCTTGCCGAGGTCGTCGGGGTTGACCCGGACCTCGAGGGTCTTGCCGCGCCGGCCGTTGACCAGGTCGACCACGACGTCGTCGGGGTTGTCGACGATGCCCTTGACCAGGTGCTCGAGCGCCTCTTCCAGCACGTCTTACTCGGCGGGCGTCTCGGCGGCCGGAGCCGCCTCGGCAGCGGCCGGCGCCTCGGCAGCGGCCGGCGCCTCGGCAGCGGCCGGCGCCTCGACAGCCGGAGCCGCCTCGGCCTTGGGAGCGGCCTTCTTGCGCGGCGTGGTGGCGTCGGCAGCCGGCTCGCCCATGGCGGCGCGGGCGGCTTCCTCGTAGGCGGCCTTCTTGTCCGGCTTGG
>DATIMX010000605.1:0-2023 GCA_035474935.1 Geodermatophilus sp.
CGACGTCAAGCGCACCTACCCCAAGCCGCTGCCGATCAGCAGCGAGGTGCTGCTCGACCGCGAGCGCTGCGTGCTCTGCGCGCGGTGCACCCGGTTCTCCCAGCAGGTCGCCGGCGACCCGTTCATCGAGCTGTTCGAGCGGGGCGCCCTCGAGCAGGTCGCCATCTACGAGGACGAGCCGTTCTCCTCCTACTTCTCGGGCAACACCACGCAGATCTGCCCGGTCGGAGCGCTGACCAGCGCGCAGTACCGCTTCCGCGCCCGCCCGTTCGACCTGCGCAGCGAGCCCAGCGTCTGCGAGCACTGCGCCTCCGGCTGCGCGCAGCGCACCGACTACCGCCGCGGCAAGGTCGTGCGGCGGCTGGCGGGGGAGGACCCCGCGGTCAACGAGGAGTGGAACTGCGACAAGGGCCGCTGGGCCTTCCGCTACGCCACCGCCAACGACCGGTTCACCACGCCAATGGTCCGGCGGGACGGCGTGCTGCAGCCGGCGTCCTGGCCGGAGGCGTGGGCGGCGGCGGCCGAGGGGCTGCGCGCCGCGCGCGACGCCGGCGGGGTCGGGGTGCTGCCCGGCGGCCGGCTGACCGTCGAGGACGCCTACGCCTACGCCAAGTTCGCCCGGGTGGCGCTGGGCACCAACGACGTCGACGCCCGCGCCCGCGCCCACTCCGCCGAGGAGCTGGCGTTCCTCATGGCGCACGTCGCGGGCACCGGCCCGGCCAACGGTGCGGTCACCTACGACGACCTGACCGGTGCGCCCGCGGTGCTGCTCGCCGGCCTCGAGCCGGAGGAGGAGTCGCCGATCGTCTTCCTGCGGCTGCGCCGGGCGGTGCGCAAGAACCGGCTGGCCGTCTACGACCTCGCCCCGTTCGCGACTCCCGCCGCGGAGAAGCTGCAGGCCACCGTGCTGGCCACCCGCCCCGGCGCGGAGGCCCGCTCGCTGGCCGCCCTCGCCGAGGGCACCTGGGGCGGCCCGGCGGTCGAGGCGCTGCGGCAGCCCGGCGCGGTCGTGCTCGCCGGCGAGCGCCTGGCCGAATCCCCGGGCGCGTTCTCCGCCCTGGTCGCGCTGGCCCGCGCCACCGGCGCCCGGGTGGCCTGGGTGCCGCGGCGGGCCGGGGAGCGGGGTGCGGTCGAGGCCGGCGCACTGCCGGCGCTGCTGCCCGGTGGCCGCCCGGTCACCGACGCCGGCGCCCGCGCGCAGGTCGCCGCCGCCTGGGGCGTCCCCGACCTGCCGGCCACCCCCGGCCGCGACACGACCGGCATCCTCACCGCCGTCACGCACGGACAGCTCAAGGGTCTGCTGGTCGGCGGCGTGGACCCCGCCGACCTGCCCGACCCGCGCCTGGCCGAGGCCGCGCTGGCCGACGCCGACTTCGTGGTCAGCCTGGAGATGCTGCCCAGCGCGGTCACCGAGCACGCCGACGTCGTCCTGCCGGTGGCCGCCGCCTCGGAGAAGGCCGGCGCCTACCTGGACTGGGAGGGCCGGCTGCGCCCGTTCGACACCACGCTGCACGGCACCGGCCGGCTGCCCGACGGCCGCGTGCTGCAGGGCCTGGCCGACGAGCTGGACGTCGACCTGCGGCTGCCCGCACCCGAGGTCGCCCGCGCCGAGCTCGCCGCTCTCGGGGTCGTCGCCGAGCGCCCGCTCGTGACCGGCCTGGACGTCGTGCCGCCCGGGGACCCGGAGCTCACCGAGGACGAGGCGGTGCTCGCCTCGTGGCGACAGCTGCTGGACGTCGGGACGCTGCAGCGCGACGAGCCCGAGCTCGCCGGCACCGCCCGCCCGCCGGTCGCCCGCCTCGGCAAGGACGCCGCCCGCCGGCTGGGCCTGGCCGACGGCGACCGGGTCACCGTGTGCGGCGCGATGGGGGAGGTCAGCCTGCCGGTGCTGGTCACCGAGATGCCCGACCAGGTGGTCTGGCTGCCGATGCGCTCACCGGGCAGCGAGCTGCGCACCCGGCTGGGCACCCCGCCCGGCGGCGTCGTCCGCCTGACGACTGCATCCTCACCCACCCCAGCCACC
>DATIMX010000606.1:0-11046 GCA_035474935.1 Geodermatophilus sp.
GAGGTGCTGGAACGGCTCCCGTCCAGGCCCCGTCCCGAGGCTCGCGCCGAGCGTGCGAGGCGTGAGGAGGACGGGGTCCTTCTGCTGAGCCTGCGAAGGGTGGGGAGGACGGGGGTCCTTCCTCAGCGGCCGCTGACCGAGACCTCGAACTCGACCTGGCTGACGTCGGGACGCAGCCGGGAGAAGCTGTGCACCAGCGGGTGCCCGGCGCTGTCGCGGACCGTCGTCCGGACCACCAGCAGCGGTGATCCGGCGACCACGCGCAGCAGGTCGGCCTCGTCCGGTGCCGCGGTGTCGACGTCGACGACGATCCGCGCATGGGCCAGGTCGGCCGAGTACTCCCGGCGGAGGAACTCGTACAGCGAGCCCTCGGTGAGGTCCGCCTCCGCCGCCTTCGGGTACGTGGCGGCAGGCAGGAAGCTGTGCGCCACGTGGTTCGGCGCACCGTCCACGCTGCGCAGCCGGACCAGCTCGACGACGTCGGTCGCGGTCTCGAGCCCCAGCTCGACGGCGACCGGCGGCTGGACGGGGACGATCCGCTGGGTGAGCACCGTGGTGCCCACCTGCGCGCCCTGCTCGGTCATCACCGAGCTCCAGCCGGCGATGCGGTGCACGAAGCTCTCGCGGTACTCGTGGCGGATCGCCGGACGGGTCACGTAGGTGCCGCGGCCCTGCTCCCGCACGAGGTGCCCGTCGGCCACCAGCCCGTCGACCGCGCGGCGCAGCGTTATCCGGCTGACCCCGTACTCCTCGCACAGGACCGGCTCCGGCGGCAGCAGCGTGTGCTCGGGCAGCGCGGACACCCGGCGGCGCAGGTGCTCGCGGACCGACAGGTACTTCGGTCCCGACACGGCGCTCGTCACGCCCCAAAGGTACTGCGGATGTAGACGTCTGGTCGTCTACAGACGTCTCCCTCACCCGGCCGTGTCCCGTACTGCGCACCGGGTGTCACCCGTCCGTGGAGGGACGGGTGTGCGGCAGGGACGGACGCCACATGATGTGGTGGCTTCTCGGTGTCCTCCGCTGGGCACTGTCAGAAGTGGCCGAGCGCCACCGGGCGCCGTGGACCGGAGGGGGACCGATCGTGGCCCAGGACCACCGCGCCCGTCAGTACGCCTCCACGCACCAGCGGATCTACGACGCCGCGATGGAGCTGTTCGCCCAGCACGGCTACGAGGACGTGTCGATCGCCCGGCTGGCCGCGGCGGCCGGGGTGTCGGTGCAGACCTTCTACGCGCACTACCCCGGCAAGGACGAGCTCATCATGGCGCTCCCGGACCGCGCCGAGATCGACGCCCTGATCGCGACGGTCCCGGCCGACCGGCCGCTCGGCGAGCGGATGCGCTCGGCGATCCTCGGCTTCGTCCGCGGGCTGACCGGGGACGTCCGGTCCGACGTCCTGGCCCGGTGGCGGCTCATCGCGACCACGTCCGGCCTCCGCTACCGCGCAGCGGAGTACGAGCGCGCGACCGCGCAGCTGTTCCTGGAGTGCCTCGGCGTGGAGAAGGACCCGGCCGCGGCCGTCGTCGTCATCGCGCACCTGTCGGCCTACACGCAGGGGCTGCTGCGCTGGGCGGACTCCGGCGGTGAGCTGGCGCTGGAGGAGGTCGTCCAGGAGGCCCTGGACGCGCTGCGCGAGCTGTGAGCCTCAGGGGGCGCGCAGCTCGACGACCGCGACCTCGGGCCGGGCGCCGATCCGCATCGGCGGGCCCCAGAAGCCGGCGCCGGTCGTGACGTAGAGCTGGGTGTCCCCGACCCGGGACAACCCCTGCACGGCGGGCTGGTCCAGCCGCACCGCGTAGTCGAACGGCCACAGCTGGCCACCGTGCGTGTGCCCGGACAGCTGCAGCCCGACCCCCGCGGCCGCCGCCTGCTCCACCTGCACCGGCTGGTGGGCCATGAGCACCAGCGGGACGGCGTCGTCGCGGCCGTCCAGCGCGGCGTCGAGGTCGGCGCCGTGGCCGGGGACGCCGGAGCTGATCGCCGTCCGGTCGTCGATGCCGGCCAGGTCGACCGACGCGCCGCCGCGCACGAGCGGCACCCGCTCGTTGCGCAGCACCTGCACCCCCAGGGTCGGCAGGTGGCGCAGCCACGCGGTCGTGTCGACGAAGTACTCGTGGTTGCCGGTCACGAAGTAGACGCCCTGCTCGCTGACCAGGTCGGCCAGCGGGGCCACCTCCTCGCGCAGCTCGCCGAGCTCGCCGTCCACCAGGTCGCCCACGATCGCCACGACGTCGGGCCGCTGGGCGTTGACGATCTCGACCAGCCGCTCGAAGCGCCGTCCGCCGTACAGGGCCGAGAGGTGGCCGTCGGAGAAGGTGACGATCCGCAGGCCCTCCAGGGCCGGGTCCAGGCCGGCGAGCGTGATCGGCACCCGGCGGACGACGGGGGCGCTGTTGGCGAGGTAGGCGCCCGTGCCGGCCGTGCCGAGCGCGACCGCGCCCGCCGTCGCCGCCAGCCCCCGGGCCAGCAGCAGCCGACGGGAGGGAGAAAGGACCCCGTCCTCCTCACCGCTCGCAGGCTCGCGGCGAGCCTCTGGACGGGGCCGACCCGGGACGGCACCGCGGCCAGGCGCCCACCCCGGCTCAGGTGCCGTACCCGACTCGACGTGAGCCGGTGCGTCCCTCCGGGCCCCACTCGCGACGACCTGTACGTCCCCGCCGACCGTCGTCGGGCTGGCCGCATCCCGGAAACGTCTGCGCAAGACGAAGCGCACCGGCTCCAGGGCGAGCAGGGTCAGGAACAGGTAGAACGCGATGCCCAGCCAGCTGAAGCCGATCCACTGCACGACCGTGCTGAGCGCGGAGTCCTCGCGCCGCAGCAGGACCGCGCCCATCGGCAGCACGGCGAGGACGACCACGCCCAGCGTCAGCAGCCGCCGGTTCCGGCCCGGCCGGGTGGTGCTGCGGACCAGCCGCCACCACAGGTAGCCGTGCAGGAGCAGCACGGCCATGAGGACGACGGTGGCGAACCCCAGCAGACCGATGAGGGACAGTGGAAGGACCTCCTTGCCCCCCACCGCTCGCAGGCTCGCGGCGGGACCCTGCAAGGAGGCCGGGGGATCGAGGGGTCCTGTCTCAGGCTAGTGAGGTCACGGCCTTGACCGCGCGCCGCAGCCCCGGCTCCAGTGTCCAGAACTCCGCCTCGGCGGCCGCGGCCCGGGCTTCCTCGAGGGCGTGCAGCCGGCCGTAGGTCCAGGCGTTCTCGCCCGCGGCGAAGGCGGCCCGCCCGACCCGGACGGCGACGTCCCGGGTGACGACGGTGTCCTGGGCCGCCCCGAGGAGGTCCTGCACCTGCCTCGTGCAGGCGATGAGCGCGGTGGCCGGCTCGCCGAACTCGGCCTCGGCCACCTCCGCGGTGTAGCGCACCCGCTTGGCGGACTTGCGGACCTCGTGCAGGCGCTCGTGCCGCTCGGCCCCCTCGACCTCACCGGCGGCCGCGACGGCGCGGCGCAGCCGCTTCCCGGTGCGCCGGACGGCGTCGGCCAGCTGCTCGGAGGCGGGCGCAGCGGCCAGCTCGGTGACCGGCGGCTCGGCCAGCAGCGCGTCGAGGGCGTCGAGCAGCCGCAGGTAGCGCCGGTCGGTGAGCGTGCGGGTGACCCGGTGGGCGCCGGCCTGGTGGTCCTTGACCTCGGTCTGCCGCAGGCGGGCGGCGACCGGCCCGAGCACCAGCTCGACCGGCTGGGTGGCGACCAGCTCGCGCAGGTGGGTCAGCGCCACCTCGGTGTCGCGGGCGCCGGAGAGCTGCGCGCCCACCCACTGCAGCTCGGCGCGCAGCGGCTCGGTGTGCTCGCGGTCCAGCACGGGGCGGAACGCGGCGAGGATGCTGCGCAGCCGGCGACAGGCCACCCGCAGGTCGTGCACGCCCTCGGGTTGCTCGGTGCGCACCGCCAGGTCGGCGTCCCGCAGCGCCTGCAGCTGCCTGGCCACCGCGCCGAGGACCACCTCGCCGGCCGTGCGGACCGGGCGCTGCTCCTTCTTCGCCTTCTTGCCCTTCTTCGCCGTCCCGTCGGTCTCGGACGGCTCCGGGGCGGGGGCCTCCGGCGCCGGCAGCCGCCCGTCCAGCACCCGGGCGAGCTTCGAGGGGACGGCGGCGGGGCGGGCGCCGGCCGCGACGAGCCGCTCGGTGACCGCCTGGAGCAGCGTCTCGTCGCCGTCGACCAGCTCGACCTCGACCTCCCGCCAGGTGGTGACGGTGGCGGGCTCGCCGGGTGCGGTCGCGAACGCCGTGCCGACGACGGCGTCGTCGGCGACCTCGGCCAGCACCCTCCCCTCCTCGTCCAGCAGCCGGTGCACCACCCGGCGGGTGGAGAGCGTGGCGACCGGCTCGGCCACGGTGGTGCCCAGCAGGCCCAGGATCGGGGCGACGACGGCGCGCGGGGCGGTGCGGGCCGCCCGGCCCAGCGGCTGGTGCAGCTCGCGCCGGGCGCCGTCCGCCCGGGGGAGCTTCACGTGCCAGCCGGCGTCGGCCCCGCCGGTGCGCCGCCGCAGCGTCACGCGGGAGCGCAGCAGGCGCAGGTCCGGGGTGTCGTAGTAGGTGGCCTCGAGCGACTGCTCCTCCGGGTCGCCGACCGCGGCGACGCCTCCTGCGCCGGTGAGATCCGGGAGGACGAAGGTCTCGTCGGCCTCGAACTTGCGCTCGACCTCGACGTGCACGGTGGTCACGGGTGCCACGGTAGGCACGGACGGGCAGGCCAGGACAGTGCGGACGCCGCGCAGCGACCCATGTTCAGCCGGTGTCCGTGGTGGGCACGCTGCACACGGACGGGTCCCGTCGGGATCTGTGAGGCGAGGGGAGCCGACCCGGTGTTGAGCGAGCGAGAACTGTCCGCGGCGATCGGCAGCGCGGCGTACGGCCCCGACGGCGAGAAGATCGGCACCGTCGAGCACTTCTTCACCGACGACCGCACCGGCGCCCCCACCTGGGTGGCGGTCTCCACCGGGCTGTTCGGCACCCGGCACTCCGTCGTGCCCGCGACCGAGGCCACCTTCACCGAGGGCACCGTGCGGCTGCCGGTCACCAAGGAGGCCGTCCGCACCGCCCCGTCGGTCTCCAGCGAACACCTCGACCCCGAGGCCGAGGCGCTGCTGCGCCAGCACTACGGCCTGGACGCCGGGAGGTCCGCGACCGAGACGACCTCACCCGGGACGGGCACAGCCGGGACGACGACAGCCGGCACGGCGCAGGCCCCGGCCGGTGAGGACACGACCACCGGCAGGGCGCAGGCCCCGGCCGGTGACGACACGACCACCCGCGACCTCTCCCAGCTGCCGGCCGACCAGAGCGCGGGCGGCACGCGGCAGGACACCGTCGGCGTCGACCGGGCGGCCGCCGGCGACCAGACGATGCCGGTCTCCGCCGTGCCGACCCCTCCCCCCACGGACGGCGCCATGACCCGCAGCGAGGAGCAGCTGCGGGTGGCCACCGAGCGGTACGCCGCCAAGCGGGTGCGGGTGGTCAAGTACGTGGTCACCGAGGAGGTGCAGATCACCGTCCCCATCCGCCGCGAGGAGATCCGGATCGAGGAGATCCCCCTGGACGACGGCGCTCCTGCGCCGACCGGCGCTCTCGACGCGGTGGACACCGGCGGTCTGCCGGAGACGATCGTGCTGCACACCGAGCGCCCGGTCGTCAGCACCGAGGTCGTGCCGGTGGAGCGGGTGCGGCTGCGCACCGAGTGGGTGCAGGAGCAGACGCAGGTCCGCGACGAGGTGCGCCGCGAGCGGGTCGACGTCGACCAGGACCGGCTGGGTCAGGACCGCCTGGGCCAGGAGCGGCCCCCCGCAGGGGCCGGCCGCGAGCCTGCCAGTGGCAGGGGGCAGGGGCTCCTCTCCTGAGCCCGCCGGTCGGCCAGGCTCTGCCGTCAGCGCCGGTCGGCGAGGCTCTGCCGTCAGCGCCTGTCGGCGAGGCTCTGCCGTCAGCGCCTGTCGGCGAGGAACTGCAGCCGCTCGCGGGTCGCGGCCACCTCGGCGGGGTCGACGTCGGCCACCAGCACCGTCTCCACGCCCGCGGCGGTCGCCAGCAACTCGCCCATCGGGCTGACGATGCGGCTGTCGCCGGTGTGCTCGGTGCCGTCGCCCGCCGTACCCACGCGGTTGCAGCCCACCACGTAGGCCTGGTTCTCGATCGCCCGGGCCTGCAGCAGCGTCTGCCAGTGCAGCCGGCGGGCGGCCGGCCAGTTCGCCGTCACCAGGTAGACGTCGGTGTCGAGCGCGGCGGACCAGAAGACGTCGGCGAAGCGCAGGTCGTAGCAGACGAACGGGGTCACCCGCAGGCCGCCGACCTCCACGGTCACCGGCTTCTCCCCGGCCCGGAAGCGCTCGTGCTCGCCGCCGTGGGTGAACGGGTGCAGCTTGCGGTAGCGGTGCACCGTGCCGTCGGGGCCGGCCAGGACGAAGGAGTTGTAGGGCAGGTCGCCATCCGGTGCGACCTCCGGGCAGCTGCCCGCCACCCAGACGCCGTGCTCAGCGGCCCGCTCCTGGAGGAACTGCGCCGACGGGCCGCCCTCGGGCTCCCCCATCCCCGGCGTCATCGAGAAACCGGTCGAGAACGTCTCGCTGAGCAGGACGAACTCCGCCCCGGCGCCGGCCGCGCGAGCGACCAGCGGCGCCAGGCGCGCGAAGTTCGCCGTCCGGTCCTCCCAGACGATGTCGTGCTGGACCACCGCGAACCTCATGCCGACCTCCTCATCATCCCGCCCGACCCATCCCCGTCAACCTGTCGACCGCCTCGGCCAGCACGGCGTCGCCCTTGCAGAACGCGAAGCGCACCAGATGGCGGCCCAGGTGCGCGTGCTCCGACGAGTAGAAGACCACCGTCGGGACGGCCACCACCCCCGCGCGCTCGGGCAGTGCCCGGCAGAACGCCAGGCCGTCCCCGTCGGGCTGCACCGGCCGGACGTCGACCGTGGCGAAGTACGTCGCCTCCGGGCACACCACCGGCAGGCCCGCGGCCGTCAGCCCCTCGACCAGCACGTCGCGGCGGTACTCCAGGTCGCGCGCGATGCCGGCGAAGTACTCGTCGGGCAGCCGCAACCCGGCCGCGACCGCCGGCTGGAACGGCCCGCCGTTGACGTAGGTGAGGAACTGCTTGGCCGTGCGGACGGCGGACACCAGCGGCGCCGGCCCGCAGATCCAGCCGACCTTCCACCCGGTGACGTTGAAGGTCTTCCCGGCGCTGCCCACGACGAGGGTCCGCTCCCGCATGCCGGGCACGGTGGACAGGGAGGCGTGCCGGGCGCCCGTGAAGACCAGGTGCTCGTAGACCTCGTCGGCGAGCACCAGCAGCTCGTGCTCCATGGCCAGCGCCGCCAGCGTGCCGAGCTCCGCGCGGGTGAAGACCTTGCCGGTGGGGTTGTGCGGCGTGTTCAGCAGCAGCAGCCGCGCCCGCGGGGTGACCGCCGCGCGCAGCTCGGCGCCGTCGAAGGTCCACGGCCCGGTGCCGGACGGCGGGGGCCGCAGCGGCACCGGCCGGGCGACCCCGCCGGCCATCGCGATGCCCGCCGCGTAGCTGTCGTACATCGGCTCGAACAGGACGACCTCGTCGCCCGGCTCGAGCAGGGCCAGCAACGCAGCGGTCAGCGCCTCGGTGGCGCCCGCGGTGACCAGCACCTCGGCGTCCGGGTCGTAGGTGTGGCCGCCGAAGCGGTGCACGTGCTCGGCCACCGCGGACCGCAGCTCCGGGAGGCCGGGGCCCGGCGGGTACTGGTCGTGCGCGGTGCCGATCGCCGAGCGGGCGACCTCGAGCACCTCCGGCGGGCCCGGGTAGTCGGGGAAGCCCTGCCCGAGGTTGATCGAGCCCGTGGCCACGGCGAGCGCACTCATCTCGGCGAAGACCGTCGTCCCGAAGCCCTGCAGCCGGGACGACAGGTACGGCGCGCGGGTCATGCGGCACAGCGTTCCACGTGGAACTCAGCCGACGACGACACCGGTCGGCTTCCGCGCCTCGGTCCGCTCCTCGCTCGCTGCGATGCTCCCGCGGCTGTCAGCCGACGAGCACGTCCTCCATGCCCTCCATGCTCACCACGTCACCCCTGCGGACCTGCCGGCCGCGCCGCTCCTCGGGCTCGCCGTTGACCCGGACCGTGCCGGTGAGCAGCACGTCCTTCACCTGGGCGCCGGTCGGCACGGCGTCCACCAGCTTGAGCAGCTGACCCAGCCGGATGGACTCCTCCCCCGGCCGCAGTTCCACGGTGCGCACGCGGCTCATGCTGTCAGCTCGTCGCCCACCGCGACCGTGCCCGCCCGGGCGACGAGCGCCCCGACCGCGAGGGAGCCGTCCCGCTCGCGGTGGATGGTCTTGAGGACGCCGTTGTCGCGGCCGATCCCGCCCGGCTGCGGGCGGGTCACCATGACGCAGCGCCCCACCTGCTTGACGACGTCCAGCTCGGCGCCGCCCAGCCGCACCCGCCGGCCGACCAGCGCGTCCTCCCCCGTCCCCTCGAGGACGACGTTGGCGCGGAACCGCCGCCGGTCCCAGGTGCCCAGCGTGCCGGTGGAGACCAGCGACACCCGGATGCGGGAGCTGTCGTGGAAGGCGCCGCGGGCGCCGGAGAAGGCGTCCCAGTCGTACTCGCCGGCCTCGCCGACCTCGTGGGGGCTCTCGTACCGGCGCTCGCCGGGCGCGTCCGCCGCGGCCCGCAGCGTCACCGGCCGGTCCAGCCGGTCCGACAGCACGGCGTCGTCGGAGGTGACGGTCCCGTCCGGCAGCACCACCTCGACGCGGCCGTCCGCACGCAGCCGGCCGGAGAGGAACAGCAGGTCGGGCACCCGCCGGGCGGTCAGCCCGAAGCCGGTGCCGACGTCGAACAGCGCCCACTGCCGGTCGCCGGCCAGCCCCTCCGGTCCGACCTCGGTGCTGGTCAGCCGCTCGCCCTGCAACGACTTGACCGGGTACCGCCACAGCTCGGCGACCCGCACGTCAGACCACCCAGGTGAGGGTCCAGGTGCCGGACCACTCGGCGCCCGGGTCGAGCACGACGAGGTCGACGTGGTCGGCCAGCGCGTTCGGCGGGCAGGTCATCGGCTCGACGGCGACGCTGCGCCGGCGCTGCCCGGGCCGCAGCGTGTCGCCGGTGAAGACCTGCAGCCACGACCAGGAGCCGTCGACGGCGAGCTCGAGGCTGCCCAGCGCCGCGCTGCGCAGCCGCACGCGGGCCCAGCCGTCGGCGTCGCGGTCGAGGTCGGTGACCGGGGTGTCGAGGGAGCGGTCGCCGATCCGGCCGATCGCCCCGTCGAAGGGACGCCGCTCGCCCGTCGGGAGCCCGCCGTCGTCGACGACCAGCTCGGTGCGGGCGGGCACCTCCAGCTCGGCGTCGGCGATGCCGCCGTCCTCCTGCGCGCCGACGGCGAGGTACGGGTGGAAGCCGGCGCCGAAGGGGGCCGGCTCGGCACCGGCGTTGCGGACCCGCATCGTCACGGTGAGCCGGCCGGGCTCGAGGGTGTGGTCGATCGCGGCGGCCAGCCGGAACGGGTAGCCGGAGCGGGGCTCGACGACGGTGCCGACGGTCACCGCGTCGTCCCTGCTCTCGAGGACGCTCCAGGGCTGCCAGCCGACCAGACCGTGCATCGCGGTGGGCTTGTCCGGGCCGGCCAGCTCCAGCTGCAGGTCACGGCCACCCCAGCTCCACCGGCCCTCGCGGATGCGGTTGGGCCAGGGCAGCAGCACCCGGCTGCGGCTGCCGCTGGGCACCGTGCCCGCGGGATAGCCGTCGAGCAGCTGGCGGTCACCGACGGTCAGCGTGCGCATGGCGCCGCCGCGCAGGTCGACGGCCAGCCGGGTGTCGCCGGAGGTGATCTCGACGTCGGTGGGCTCGGTCGCGGGCCAGGCAGCGCTCATGGCTCCACCCCACCACACACCGGGCGCGGTGCTCCATCGGTGCAGGATCGGTGTTCTCGCCGGGAGATGACGAGCCGGATCAGCCCGGGTCGAGCACCCGCTCGTAGAACAGCGAGTCGTCGGCGTCGTCCGCGTAGGGGCCGAAGGCAGCGATCGGCCGGTAGCCCGCGCCCTCGTACAGCGCGATGGCCTCCGGCTGACGCGGACGGGTCTCCAGGCGCAGCGTCGTCCAGCCGCGGTCCCGCGCGGCCGCCTCCAGCCCGGCGAGCACCGGCTTCGACAGACCCCGCCCCCGCGCCGCCGGCACGGCGTACATCCGCTTGATCTCGGCGACGCCGTCCCCCAGCGGGCGCAGCGCGCCGCACCCGACCGCCTCGCCGCCGGCGTCGCGGGCGACCAGGACGACGGCGACGTCCGCGGCCGAGGGCGGCGTCCCGGGCTCCTGACCGCCCTCGTAGCGCGCCCGCAGCTCGGCCTGCTGGGCGGCGGTCAGCCGCCGGACGTCGGCGTCGTCCCAGGCGGCCGGTGCGAGTCGCACGTCGAGCACGGCCCGACCGTACTGACGCGTTCCACGTGGAACCCGTGACGTCCGTCAGTACCGCCGGGGCCCGCCCCGGGAAAGACTGGAGCCCCGACCCGAGGAGGCCACCCCGATGCCCGAGCCGCACCTGCGTGCCGCTGACGCCGACCGCGCCGCCGTGGCCGCCCAGCTGGGTGAGCAGATGAGCGCCGGGCGGCTCACCGTCGCCGAGTACGACGAGCGCCTGACCCGCGCCTACGCTTCCCGCACCTACGGCGAACTCGACGAGCTCACCGCCGACCTCCCGGCGCCCGCCCCGTCGTCGGCCGGCGCTCCGGATCCGTCGCTCGCCACCACGGGGACGTCGTCCAGCGGCGCGTCCCGCAGCACGCCGCGACCGGCGTGGGGCCACCTGTGGGGCCCGGGCATGTGCGGTTCCTGGACGGCCGGCCCCGGCCGCGCCGTCTGGGGCCAGTGGCTCACGACCGCGCTCATCGTGACCACGATCTGGCTGGTCAGCTCACTGGGCAGCGGCGACTGGATCTACCCCTGGCCGATCTGGGTGGTGGGCCCCTGGGGCGCGGTCCTGCTCGCCCAGACGCTGGGTGGGCGCGGTCGCCCCGCCCCGCACGGCCGCGGAGAACGAATCGACGTGGGGACGACGACCGGCAACACCGCCGTCGCGGCGA
>DATIMX010000607.1:0-2439 GCA_035474935.1 Geodermatophilus sp.
TCCTGCGCGGTGGTCTTGACCTCCTGGACCGCCTGCTCGGCGGCGGGCCGCAGCTGCTCGCCGACCTCCTGCGCGGCCTGCTTGGCCGGGGCGAGGAGCTCGTCCTTGTGCTCGCGCACCGCGGACTCGGCCTGCTGGGCCAGCTCGCGCTCCCGCTCCGAGGCCGGCAGGAGGCTGGAGACCAGCCAGCCGACGCCGAAGGCGATGAGGCCCGCGGCCAGCGGGTTGCCCTGGGCCTGGCGGACGATGGTGTCCGGCGCCTGCTGCACCGCGTGCGCGGCCTGCTGCGCGGCACCCTGCACGGACTCGGCGGCGTCCTGCGCCCGGCCCTGCACGGTGCCCGCGGCGTTCTGCGTGCGGTACTGCGCCGTCGCGCGGGTGTCGTGGGCGCTGCCCATGACCCGCTCCCGGACCCGGCCGAACCGGCCCTTGGCCGCGCTGACCCGGCGGTCCATCACGCGGGAGGGGTTCACCTTCTCGTTGAGGGCGTCGACGTCGTAGCTCAGCTCGCGCTGGGTCTGCTCGATCTGCCGCCGGATCGCCTCGGGGTCGTTGCTCGTGGTCATGATCGGTACTCCGATGTCTGAGGGGCCTGGGGCCGCGGGTCAGTTGGGCTTCAGAGCGCTGGGGACGTCGGACAGCGTGTCCACGGTGCGCTCGGGCTTGGGGTTCACCTGCTGCAGCTTCTTCTTGCCCATGGAGAAGGCGATCGCGCCGATGACGCCCCAGAGGACGGCGACGATGAGCGCGGCCAGGCCGGCGTCCATCACATTCTCCAGCGCCCACCACAGGGCGTTGGAGAGGAAGAGCAGCGTCAGGAACCCGGCGACCCCGGCGGCGGCCATCATGCCCGCGCCCTTGCCAGCCTTCTTGGCCTCGGCCTGGACCTCGGCCTTGGCGAGGGCCACCTCCTGCCGCATCAGCGTGGAGAGGTCCTTGGCCAGCTCGCCGAACAGCTGCCCGACCGAGGTGCCGTCCACGTCGGGCCGGCCCTCGGCCGTCGTCGGCGTGCCCACGCTGCCGCTGTGCGCGCCGTACGCCTCGTCGGGCGAGACGGCGTAGTTGCCCTGGGCGTACGGCTCCTGACCCGAGGACGAGCCGACCGGCGTCGCGCCGGAGTAGGGAGAAGTCATGTGGGTCAGACCCCCTGACCGGGACGGCGGGTCGGGTCGTCCCAGCCGGCCGGGGTGGTCGGCGGGACGGCGGCGCCCGCGGGCGGGACGGTGCCGTACGGCGGCGGCGGGACGGGCGTGCCGGTGGTCCCGGCGCCGGTGGTGGTCTCGTAGGACGTCGTCTCGGCGTAGCCGGAGTAGGCCGGCGCCGGGTCGACGTAGTTCGTCTGCGCGTAGCTGCTGCGGTACTGCTGCGTGCCGCTGGTCGACGAGTCGTCGCTGTGCGCGGCCTTCACGCCACTGGTGAGGCGGCCGGCCAGGACACCGGCGAGCGCGGCGCCGAGCAGGAAGGTGCCGGGCCGGCGGCGGGCGAAGGCGCGGACGTCCTCGAGCAGGTCGGCCGGCTCGCGGTTCTGCAGCCGGTCGGCGAACTGCTCGACGTAGCCCGAGGCCTGCTGGAGCAGGTCGCGCGCCGGGCCGGGAGCGCCCTGGCTGCTGCCGTCGGCCAGGCCGCGCAGCTCCTGGGCCAGCGAGGACAGCCCGGAGGCGGCCTTCTGCTGCTGGGCCACGGTCTGGTGGCGCAGCTGCTGGCGCCCCTGGTGCAGCAGGTCCTGGGCCTGTCGCTGGGTCTCGTGGGCGACCTCCTTGGCCTGGTCGGCAGCGGTCGAGGCGACCTGGCTCCCGGCCTGGGCGGCGGTCTGGCCCACGTTGCGGGCCTCGTCCTTCGCCACGTCACTGGTCGACGGGGAGCCCGTCGAGGTGGTCGTGGTCGTGGTGGCCGTGGTGGCCCCGCTGGTGGCGCCCGAGCCGGTGGAGGGCGGGGGCGGGAACGGGGCATCGATCGAGTGAGTCATCGTTCCTCCTCGGCAAACGTCGTGGTCAGCCGAGGCGGTACCCGTCAAACGATCACCCACACATGCGGTGTCGACGGCCGTCGCGCTGCCGTGTGCGGACACGACGACGCACCCGGGTCGCGGTGCGGCCCGGGTGCGGGACCTGCGGCTGACGTTGGCTGAGTCCCGGCGGTACCCGCACGGGGACGGTGTAACCCCCGGTGCACTGTCGGCGCCGTCACGGCCGCGCGACCCACTCCCGGGCGTGCTGACTAAGGTGAGCCTTGCCTATCAGTGCTCGAACCCGAGGGAGCCCCACCATGGCCGACAAGGCCCCGCGCCGCCCGCGCACGCCCCGGCTGGCCACCGTGCTGCGGACCTCGCGTCCGACGCCCCACCTGGTCCGCGTGGTGCTCGGCGGAGAGGGCCTCGTCGGGTTCGCGCCCGAGTACGCCGACGCCTACGTCAAGCTGGTGCTCCCGCCGGCCGGCGCG
>DATIMX010000608.1:0-7531 GCA_035474935.1 Geodermatophilus sp.
AGCTGCAGGCCGACGTCCAGGAGGTCGCCGGCCTGGCCGACGACACCACGCTGGACCCGCTGCAGCTGGCCAACGGCGCCAAGGCGCTGCTCGACGAGATCGCCACCGGCAAGATCACCGGCGAGGAGGACCGCTACTCGCGCACCGACCTGTGGGACTTCGCTGCCAACCTCGAGGGCTCGGAGGCCGCCGTCCAGGCGCTGCGCCCCTACCTCGAGGAGGCCGACCCCGACCTGGTGGCCGAGATCGACGAGCGGTTCGCCGCCGCCGAGGCCGAGCTGGAGCAGTACCGCAGCGGCGACGGCTGGGTGCTCTACGACCAGCTCACCCAGGAGCAGCTGCGCGGCCTGAGCGACAGCATCACCGCGCTGACCGAGTCGGTCAGCCGGGTCGCGGCCGTCGTCGCCGACCGGTGAGCCGGAGGTGAGCCCACGATGAGCGAACCGACGACCCCCGGCCGGGGGCTGACCCGGCGCCGGCTGTTCGGCCTGCTCGGCGCCGGCACGGCGGGCGTGGTCGCCGGCGGGGCGGCCGGCGGCGCGATCGGCCGCGCCACGGTCGACGACGTCGCGGCGGCCGCCGGGCCGCGCCCCACCGACGCGGTGGAGTTCAGCGGCGCGCACCAGGCCGGCATCGTCACCCCGGCGCAGGACCGGCTGCACTTCGTCGCCTTCGACGTCACCACCGACCGGCGCGAGGACCTGGTGGAGGTGCTGCAGGCCTGGACGGCGGCCGCGCGCCGGATGACCGCCGGGCAGGACGCCGGTCCGGTCGGTGCCGTGGCCGGCTCCCCGTACGCGCCCCCGGACGACACCGGTGAGGCGCTCGGCCTGCCGCCGTCCGGGCTGACGCTGACCGTCGGCTTCGGCCCCACGCTGTTCACCACCGCCGACGGCACCGACCGCTTCGGCCTGGCCGCCCGCCGCCCGGCGCCGCTGGCCGAGCTGCCCGCCTTCGCCGGCGACCAGCTCGACCCGGCGATCAGCGGCGGCGACCTGTGCGTCCAGGCCTGCGCCAACGACCCGCAGGTCGCCGTCCACGCGGTCCGGAACCTGGTGCGGCTCGGCGCCGGGGTGGTCAGCGTCCGCTGGTCGCAGCTGGGCTTCGGCCGGACGTCGTCGACCAGCACCGGCCAGGCCACCCCGCGCAACCTGTTCGGCTTCAAGGACGGCACCGACAACCTCAAGGCGGAGAACACCGCGGCGCTGGACCGGTTCGTGTGGGTCGGTGACGGCGACCCGGGGGCGGACTGGCTGGCCGGCGGCACCTACCTGGTCACCCGGCGGATCCGGATGCTGGTCGAGCCGTGGGACACCTCCTCGCTGGTCGAGCAGGAGCAGACGATCGGCCGCGCCAAGGGCTCCGGTGCCCCGCTCGGCCAGCGTGCGGAGTTCGACCCGGTGGACTTCACCAAGCAGGTCGACGGCGAGTTCGCCGTCCCGGAGCGCAGCCACGTCTTCCTCGCCCACCCGACCAACTCGGGGACGGCGATCCTGCGGCGCGGGTACAGCTTCGTCGACGGCTCCGACGGGCTCGGCCGCCTGGACGCCGGGCTGTTCTTCATCGCCTTCCAGCGCGACCCCGCGACGGGGTTCGTGCAGGTCCAGCGCAACCTGCGCACGGACGCGATGAACGAGTACGTCCGGCACACCTCCTCGGCGGTGTTCGCCTGCCCGCCGGGCGTCCGGGGCGACGACGACTGGTGGGGCCGGGCGCTGTTCACCGGCTGACCCCCGGATCGTGGCCGGAACGTGACGGGACGGTCCCCTCGCAGAGCCCGGTCGGCTGGGAGGATGGACGGCGGACGGATGCGGCGCGGGCCGGAGCGCGCGGCACCGTCCCCCCAGGTGGCGACACGCCCGGCATCCTGCGCGGATGTGTAGCCACGAGGGGTGCGGGACATCCAGACCCAGGGGCGCCGGCGCCCTCGGGCCGTGGACGACGGCCGGGTCACAGGCGAGGAGTGAGCCACGGTGGTGGAGCCGGGTCGGCGCAACCTGGGTGAGCGGTACGAGCTCGCCGAGTTGATCGCCGCCGGCGGCATGGGGCAGGTCTGGCGCGGCACCGACGTCCTCCTCGGTCGTCCGGTCGCGGTGAAGGTCCTGCGCAGCGAGTACACCGGCGACCCCACGTTCCGCGCCCGCTTCCGCGCCGAGGCCCAGCACGCCGCCGGGCTCTCCCACCCGAACATCGCCGCCGTCTTCGACTACGGCGAGACCGAGGCCACCGACGGCAGCGGCGAGACGCTGGCCTTCCTGGTGATGGAGCTGGTCGAGGGCGAGCCGCTGTCGGCGGTGCTGCAGCGCGAGGGCCGGCTGTCGGCCGCCGTCACGCTGTCGCTGCTCGAGCAGACCGCCTCCGCGCTGGCCGAGGCCCACCGGGTCGGGCTGGTGCACCGCGACGTCAAGCCCGGCAACATCCTGGTCCGCGACGACGGCAGCGTGAAGATCACCGACTTCGGCATCGCGTGGTCGGCGGGCAGCGTGCCGCTCACCCGCACCGGCCAGGTGATCGGCACCCCGCAGTACCTCGCGCCGGAGGTCGCCGAGGGGCGCCACGCCACGCCCGCCAGCGACGTCTACGCCCTCGGCCTGGTCGGCTACGAGTGCCTGACCGGTCACCCCGCCTTCGACGGGGACAACGCCGTGACGATCGCGCTCAAGCAGGTGCGCGAGGACCCCGAGCCGCTGCCCGACGACCTGCCCCGCGACGTGCGCAGGCTGATCCGCCGCGCGCTGGCCAAGGCCCCGGCCGACCGCATGCCGGACGGCGCGGCGTTCGTCGCCGCGGTCGAGGACGTCCGCGCCGGCCGCCCCGTGCCCGAGCCCGCCGCCACCCGCAGCCTCGCCGTCCCGCCCGCGGCGACCGCCGTCCCGGCCGGGTCCGGCCGGACCGTCGGACCGCCGGCGCCGCGCCGCCGCTGGCCGGCCGCCGTCCTGGTGCCGGTGGTGACGCTGCTGCTCGGTGCCGGCGCGGCCGCCGGGGTCTTCGTCGCCGTCTCCAGCGACGAGGACGCCGGGCCGACCGTGGTCGCCGCGCAGACCGAGGACGCCCGGATCATGCTGGCCGCCCAGGACTACGTGGGGCGGCAGGCCGACGAGGCGGCGCTCGCGCTGTCCGCGCTGGGCCTGCTGGTGCAGCGCGAGGAACAGGTCACCGCGGACGCCGCGCCCGGCACCGTGACCGCCGTCGACCCGGCCGGCACCGAGCTGCGGCCCGGCGACACGGTGCGGGTCTCCGTCGCCGTGGCGCCGGCGCCCGCTCCGCGGCAGCGCACCTCCTCACCGGCCACCCGCGTCTCCGAGGACACCGACGCGCAGCGGCCGCGGCGGACGGCCGAGCCCGCGCCCGAGTCGACCGAGGCGGCGCCCACGCCGACCGCCACGCCGGAGGAGGAGCTGCCGGCCAGCACGCCCCCGACCTCGACGTCGAGCTCGTCGGCCAGTGCCACCGCGACGGAGTCGGAGGAGACCGCCGCCCCGTCGGGCACGGCCGGGTCGTCGACGTCGTCGGCCGCCCCGACGTGGTCCGGGGACGGCGAGGGCGACGGCGACTGGGACGGCGACCCGGACCGCGACGACCGCTGACCGTCCCCGGACGGGTGGACGTCCCGCTCCGGGCTGTCGGCGCGGGCCCTGGCTGGCACCCTGTGGGCGACCCCGCCCCGGTTCCCGTGCCGGCCCCGGTTCCCGTGCCGGCCCCGGTCCCCGCTCCCGCCCCGGCTCCGGTGGCCGTCGACGACGCGCACGACAGCTCGGGCCCGTCCCGAGCGAGGACAGGGGGAGGGGCAGGGGGAGAAGCCCGACGACCCGGGCCGGGGGAACGGCCGGGGCTGATCCCGCCGCTGGTCCCGGTCAGCCGCGGCTGCGGCTGCGGCTGCGGCCGGAGGCGATCCACAGCGCGGCGCCGAAGGCGGCCATCGCGGCGGTGAGGACGAAGCCGCGGTCGCTGTCGACGTTCGGCAGCACGACCAGCACCCAGAACACGGCCACGCCGGTCAGCCCGCCGGCCGCGGCCTTCCACACCGCGTCGGGGTGCTGCCGGGCCGCCGGGACGACGCGGCCGGCGAACGGCAGTGCTCCGAGGAGGGTGGCGAGGGTCGTGAAGACCGACCACAGGGTCACGGCCGACCACAGCGGCGCCTCGCCGAAGCCCAGGCCGAGGCCCAGCTGGAGCAGCAGCAGGGAGAGCGCGATGAGGCCGGTGCCGATACGGGCGGCGCGCTCCTGCGGCGAGCGCGCGGGGCGAGGGGTCCGGGCAGGTCGTGGAGTGCGGGGCGCGCGTGGCGTCCGGGCCCGGCGGATGCCCTCCCCGGCGGTGAGCGGCAGGTCGAAGGTCGGGTCGGCAACCCCGGTGCCGGGGCCGGGTGGCTCGGGCAGCGTGGTGACCGGGCCGGTGGGCCGGACGCCGCCGGGCACCGGGTCGGCGTCCGGCCGCGGCACCTGGTGCCTGCCGGCGACGGTCGCGCCGGCGGAGGGAAACGCGACGTCCTGCGGGCCCCACTCGGCCGGATCGCGCGGTGCCGGCGGCTCGGGGGTGGGCCTCGAGTGCGTCACGGTTCCTCCTCGCTCGAGCGCGGCATGCGCCGGACCGGTTCGTCTCCCACGCTAGCGGCGGGCCGGCCGGTGGCCCGGCAGGAAACGCGGGCGCGCCGCGGTCTCACTAGGGTCGGCCGGGTGGCCGTGCGCGCAGGGATCGTCGTCACCGGTACTGAGGTGCTCACCGGCCGGGTGAGCGACCGCAACGGCCCGTGGCTGGCCGAGGAGCTGCGCCGACTCGGGGTGGACGTCGGCACGCTGCTGGTCGTCGGCGACCGGCCCGAGGACCTGCGCAACGCGCTGCGCTTCCTCGCCGACGAGGACGTCGTCCTCACCACCGGCGGGCTCGGCCCGACCGCCGACGACCTGACCGCGCAGGTCGTCGGCGAGGTGCAGGGCCGGCCGTCGTCGGTCGACCCGGGGCTGGAGCGGCAGATCGCCGGGATCGTCGAGGGCCTCATGGACGGCCGCGGGTGGCGCGCCGACCCCGAGGCCACCGCGGCCGGCGTCCGCAAGCAGGCGCTCGTGCCCGAGGGGGCGACCGTGCTGCCGCCGGTCGGGACGGCGCCGGGTCTCGTCGTCCCCCCGGCGGAGGGACGGGACGGACCGGTGGTCGTCGTCCTCCCCGGGCCGCCGTCGGAGCTGCGGGGGATGTGGCCGGCGGCGCTGGCCGCCGAGCCGGTGCAGCGGGCGCTGACCGGCCGCAGCGAGCTGCGCCAGGAGACGCTGCGGCTGTGGGGGACGCTCGAGTCGCAGCTGGCGGCCACGCTGCGGCAGCAGGAGTTCCCCGGCCTGGAGGTCACCACCTGCCTGCGGGACGGCGAGCTGGAGATCGTCACCCGCTACGGCCCGGAGGCGCAGCCGGAGTACGACCGGCTGGTCGCGGCGGTGCGCGAGGCGCACGGGCCGCAGCTGTTCTCGACCGGCCCCACGGTCGACGACCTGGTCGCATCGGCGTTCGCCGACCGCGGGCTGACCGTCGCGACGGCCGAGTCCTGCACCAGCGGGCTGCTGGTGGCGCGGCTGACCGAGCGGGCCGGGTCCTCGGCGTGGGTGCTCGGCGGGGTGGCGTCGTACGCGAACTCCGCGAAGGAGGCGGTGGTCGGCGTCCCGTCGGAGATGCTGGAGTCCTACGGCGCGGTCAGCACGCAGGTCGCGGCCGCGCTGGCGGAGGGGGCCCGGTCCCGCTTCGGCGCCGACGTGGGGGTCGGCATCACCGGGATCGCCGGACCGGGCGGGGGCTCCCCGGAGAAGCCGGTCGGCACCGTGCACCTGTGTGCCGTGGGGCCCTCCTCCGAGGGGCTGTCACGCTCGGTGGTGCTGCCCGGCTCGCGGTCGGCGGTGCGGCACCGGTCGGTGGCCCTGGCGATGCACATGCTGCGCCAGCTCCTGCTCGGCGGGCCGCCCGCCTGATGGAGCTGCTGACGCCGACCGCCCGGCAGCTCTCGTCGTACGGCAGCTCCGGTGTGCAACTGCTCCGCGCGGCGCTCGTGCGGGAGCCGCAGGACGGGTTCGCGGTGGACGTCGTCCGGCTGGCGCCGGGTGGGTCGATCGGACGGCACCCGACCCGCCTGTGGCTGCTGTTCCTCGTCGTCTCGGGCCGCGGCTGGGTGTCCGGAGCGTCGGGTGACCGCCGGCCGCTGCGGGCCGGTGACGCGGCGCTGTGGTCGCCGGGTGAGGACCACGCGTCGGGGTCCGACGAGGGGCTGACCGCCCTCGTGGTGCAGTGCCATGTCCATCCGCTGGCCGGCGAGGAGGTCTCGTGACCGAGCTGACCCTGCACGCGACCGGGCCCATCGGGCCGGACGAGGTGTGGGAGCGCTACGCCGTCCCCGCGCGCTGGTCGGAGTGGGCTCCGCAGATCACCGGCGTCGCGGTGCCGGTGTCGCGGTTGGTGGCAGGCGTGCGGGGGCGGGTGCGAGCGCCGCTGGGGGTGACGCTGCCGTTCGTCGTCGACACGGTAGACGAGGCGGCCCGGCGCTGGTCGTGGACGGTGTCGCTCGGCCCCGTGCGGCTGCACCTGCTGCACTGGGTCACCGAGGGCCCGGACGGCGGGAGCACGACGGGGCTGCGGGTCTCCGGGCCGGCACCGCTGGTGGTCGGCTACGCGCCGCTGGCCCACCTGGCGATCGGCCGGCTGGTCCGTCCGCTGCGCTGACACCTCCCCTCGTCGAGATCGGGCGGTGCTGCCTGCCGAGCTCCGGCCGTGTCAGCCGGCCGGAACCAGCTCGTGGACCAGGGCCAGGACCAGGACCAGGACCAGGACCCGGACGCGGGACGGGGTGACGTCCTCGCGGTGGACGCGGAAGCCCAGCCGGGTGACCAGCGCCCGGCTCGCTGCGTTGTCGGGGTGGATGACCGCCGTGAGGCGGCGGAGGCCGAGCTCCCCGGACACGACGTCCGGCCACGCTCGCGCGGCCTCCGTGGCGAGGGCCCGGCCCTGCGCGTGCCGGGCGAGGACGAAGCCCAGCTCGATCTCGTGCCACTGCGGCCAGGGGTGCAGCCCGGCCCGGCCGAGGAACGCGCCGTCGCCCGGTCGAGGAGGGCGCTCTGGCCGAAGCCGGGTTCGTGCCAGACCGCTTCGAAGCGGGCGACCTGGGCTGCCGTGCCGTCGGCGTCGAGGGTCGCTCCGCCGATGTGGCGGGCCACGTCCAGGTCGGCGTACACCTCGGCCAGTGCCCCGGTGTGCCGACCGGAGACCGGCGGCATGAGCAGTCGCTCGGTCTCGAGGTGCACGGGCGCACGGTGGTCGGGAGCGGACGTGGGTGACTCGCGTCAAGGGCACGGGCTCGTCTGTGGACAAGCCGTTGACCTGCGATTTCGCGTTGATCGCCAGGCTCTTGTCAGCTATGCTTCGAACACCTGATCGAGCTGGTGGGAGGTGTCGTGGAGCAGCTGCTGGCCGCACTCGATGCCCTGGGCGCCGAGGACCTCGCGCCGCTGTGCGGCCCGGCCCTGCTCGACCGGTTGGGTCCGCTGCTGGTGGCGCAGAA
>DATIMX010000609.1:0-2945 GCA_035474935.1 Geodermatophilus sp.
GAGGACGAAGACCGGGGTGTGGAACGGCGGCTCGTCACCCCACCAGCCCTGCCAGCCGTCGTCGCGCCACGGGCCGCCCTGCGGGTCGAACTTGTTGCGCCCCATGATCTCCGCGCCGATCCCGGGGCCGAACTGGGCGGCCATGGCGTGGTCGACGCCCTCGGTGCCGCCGGATTCGCCCAGGACCTGTTCACGGCCGAAGCGGGTGACGAGCATCCACTTGTGCATGCGGTGCCCGGCGTGGCCGAACGGCTCGTCGAGGGTCAGGCCCTCGCCGGTGCCGAACCCGTCGAGCGAGATCGAGAAGTTGTGCACTCGGGTGCGGGGCGCGCGGTTCACCGGCTGCTCCAGATCAGCAGAGGATGCGGACGAGTGTGCCGCACAGGAGAGACGCTTCCATCCGGCACTTCTCATCGATCTGGCCCCGACCGCCGACCGCGCGTGCCGGTGGTCAGCGGGTTGCGGTGTGTGCGGTCGCGGCGTTTAGCGGCGCCCACGGCGTCCGGTGCAGCTCACCCGGATCGGCAGGTTCGGTCAGACCCAGCCGCGGTGACGGTGCATCGGGAGCACCCTGATCCCGCCGGCCCGCCTCGTCCCGAGCGACGGCGGGACAGGCGCGCGTCGACGCCCTGCGCAGAGGTGCTGGACAACGTGTCGGGGAGACGCAGCCCGGGTCATTCGCGGTGCTGCACGACGTTGAGGATGTTGCCGTCCGGGGCTCGGACGAAGAAGCGGGTCACGCCCCACTCCTCGGTGGTCAACGGATGGACGATCTCGTAGCCACGCTCCCGTGCCTGGGTGTAGGCGGCATCGATGTCGTCGACCCTCACCGAGATCACCGGGTCCTCAGGGGCAGTGGCGTCCCGGGTCATCAACTGGATGTTGATACCGCTGCGCGGGGAGGTGTAGCGCGCAACCCACCCCAGGTTGAACTCCTCCGCGGTCAGACCGAGGTAATCGGTGTAGAAGCCCTTGGCCGCTTCGAGGTCGGTCACGTGCAGGTCGGCGATGATCTCCGTGACGCGCATGGCGCTGCTCCTGGTCGTCGGGGCTGCCCGACGATCATCGCTCGCCCCAGCGCTGGCGTCGAACGAGGGTCGGCGTCCCGATTCGGGATCCCCGGGGGAGGTCGGCGCCCCAGCTCCTCCGCCGCGGGGACGTCGTCGTGACGGGTCCGGCTCGTGGGACACGGTTGCCTCGGGGACGGCTACGAGGCAGGCCCTGGCCGCGACCCGTCCGCTTCGCGGCCGGCCTGGCGGCGCAGCCAGGCGGCGAACGCGAAGAGCCAGGTCATGAAGGTGACCAGGAGGACGCGTTGGAGGAGACCCGTCCACTCGGACAGCTCGGTCCCCACCTGCTGACTCACCTTCAGGGCCCCGATGCCAAGGGTGAGGACGACGCCGGCGCTCAGCGTCCACCCCGCCAGCGGACGCCAGGCAGGGGCTGTGCCGAAGCGCCGGTAGAAGACGAAGCAGGTGACGGGTGCCACGCGGCGGCTGTCGAGCTCGGCCTCGTCGACGAGCTGCGCATGTTCCGCGATCCGGTCGTCATGGGTGGCGGCACGCCGTTCCTGCCGCCGGTCACCGAAGACGTCCCGCTCGACCTGATCGAGACCAGGACGTTCGGCTCGCGCGTGGTCTACGAGCGCTACCGGCGCGTCCGCGATGGCTCGGACTGACACCTCCAACGGCGCTCACCTGACGCGCCGGCATGTGCCGCAAGCGGATCCCGTGCGGACGCGGTGCGCGGAACCGCCGGACCGGCGCTGCGCAGGGGGACGCTGTGCACGGGGGCGGAGGCTGCGGCTCGACAGTGGGCGGGCGGCCACGATCGCCGCAGCACCACCGACGATGAGGCCGGTGGAGTGCCGCCACACCCCGGTGAGCAGGACGACGAAGCCGGCGGTTCGCACGACGAGGTTCACAGGTCTCGCCTGCCCGAGCATCCAGCGACCGAGCCAGGTCGCGGCGAGCCGGCGCGTCTCCGCGCCCCGGACGAGCAGGCTGCCGAGGATCGACGACCCCAGCAAGACAGTCACAGCAGCTGGCAATCGGTGGCGCCAGACCAGGTGGAGGCCCACGACGACGCCAGTACCGTCGCAGCACAGTTTGAGCGGATGGGCGTGCTGGACCATGACGCGCTGCATGAATGTCAGGTCCTGGGTGGCATCCGAACTCAGGTCCACCGCCGTCATGAGGTCCTCCGTTGCCGGCTCGGATCTGTTCGGGCGTCTCGACGACCGAAGTGTTCAGGGACATCGCCCGGCTGCCTCAGTGACCGTCCCCCTGTGGAGTCGTTTGCCGGACGCGTGGATCGATCTGGCCGGGCGCGCATTCAGAAGGCGCGTACGGCGATGCCGGGATACGCCAGGACCAGGCCGGCCTCGTCGTAGACCAGCTGACAGGAGAAGTCGAAGGCTGGCGCGGTGTAGTCGTAGCGCTGGTGCCCGTGCTGGTCGGCGGTCCGGGTGTACTGCTGCTCGAGGCACTCGACGCTCAGGTCCAGAGCTCGTACGTAAGCGGCCCGCGCCTGCGCTGTCGCACCGGTGGGAAGGGCGAGGCGGTGCACCGGTAGGGCGTTGGTCATCGCCGAGGACTCCAGGTCCACATCCAGGCAGCCGTCCAAGTGCAGAGCCGGCTCCCCGTCAATCCGCCAGCGACCTTCCCCGTCGGTCTCGAGCAGTCGCGTGCGCGCCCCGGTGGTGGAGCGTCCGGTCACACGAGCACTGAGGGTGCGCCAGCCGACGTCGACCTGGATCTCGTAGTCGACGATCCAGGACTGCCCGTCCTCGACTGCGGTCGTGGCGCCGGTGAGCAGATGACCGTCGTCGTGGGGCTGGAAGTAGGCGACCTCGAAGCCGGAGCGGGCGTCCCGGTGAGCCCAGGCCGCGCTCGGCGGCAGCGGGAGGAACGGCATGCCGTCACCCTGACCTCGGGAGCCGCAAT
>DATIMX010000610.1:0-3979 GCA_035474935.1 Geodermatophilus sp.
GCACCTGATCACGCCGATCATCACCGACCCGAAGAAGGCCGCCACCGCGCTGGCCTGGCTGGTCGAGGAGATGGAGCAGCGCTACCAGGACATGCGGGCCACCGGCGTCCGGCACATCGACGACTTCAACCGCAAGGTCGAACGCGGCGAGATCGTGGCGCCCCCGGGCAGCGAGCGGGTGTACCGGCCCTACCCGTACATCCTCGCGATCGTCGACGAGCTCGCCGACCTGATGATGGTCGCCCCGCGCGACGTCGAGGAGTCGATCGTCCGGATCACCCAGAAGGCGCGTGCCGCCGGCATCCACCTGGTGCTGGCCACCCAGCGCCCCTCGGTCGACGTCGTCACCGGCCTCATCAAGGCCAACGTGCCCTCTCGGCTGGCGTTCTCCACCTCCAGCCTCACCGACAGCCGGGTCATCCTCGACCAGCCCGGCGCGGAGAAGCTGATCGGCATGGGCGACGCCCTGTTCCTGCCGATCGGCGCGGGCAAGCCGATGCGCGTGCAGGGCGCGTACGTCTCCGACGCCGAGATCGAGGCGGTCGTCGAGTTCACCAAGCGCCAGGCCGAGCCGGAATACCGCGAGGAGGTCTTCAGCGCCGCCGAGGGCGAGAAGAAGGAGATCGACGAGGACATCGGCGGCGACCTGGAGCTGCTCGTCCAGGCCGTGGAGCTCGTCGTCACCAGCCAGTTCGGCTCGACGTCGATGCTCCAGCGCAAGCTGCGGGTCGGTTTCGCCAAGGCCGGTCGGCTCATGGACCTCATGGAGAGCCGCGGCATCGTCGGCCCGTCCGAGGGGTCCAAGGCCCGCGACGTGCTGGTCAAGCCCGACGAGCTCGAGTCGGTGATGTTCACGCTCCGCGGCACCGAGTAGAAGGACCCCGTCCCCCTCACCCCCCGCGAGCTCGGGGTGAGCCTCCGGACGGGGCCGGTGAGCGGCGGGGGCAGGGGGGTCCGTCACCTACGATGGACCGGTGACACCTCCGACCGACCCTGCGCGCACCGTGGCGGTGGTGACCCTCGGGTGCGCCCGCAACGAGGTCGACTCGGAAGAGCTGGCCGGCCGGCTGGCCACGGGCGGCTACCGCCTCGTCGAGGACGCCGAGGGCGCCGACGCCGTCCTGGTGAACACCTGCGGCTTCATCGAGTCGGCCAAGAAGGACAGTGTCGACGCGATCCTGGCCGCCACCGACTCCGGCGCCCGGGTGGTCGCGGTCGGCTGCATGGCCGAGCGGTACGGCTCCGAACTCGCCGGCGCGCTGCCCGAGGCTACGGTGCTCGGCTTCGACGACTACGCCGCGATCGGCGACCGGCTCGACGACGTGCTCACCGGCCGCCCGCTGGTCCCGCACGACCCCCGCGACCGGCGCCGCTTGCTGCCGATCAGCCCGGTCGATCGCACGGCGGCGGCCGCCGCGGTCGACGCCCCGGTCATCCCCGGCCACGGCTGGGTGCAGCGGCGGCGGCTGACCTCCGGCCCGTCGGCCGCGCTGAAGCTCGCCTCGGGCTGCGACCGGCGGTGCGCCTTCTGCGCCATCCCGGCCTTCCGCGGCTCGTTCGTCTCCCGGCCGCCGGCCGAGGTGCTCGGCGAGGCGCAGTGGCTGGCCGCCCAGGGCGTCACCGAGCTGGTGCTGGTCAGCGAGAACTCCACGTCCTACGGCAAAGACCTCGGTGACCTGCGGCTGCTGGAGCGGCTGCTGCCGCAGCTGGCCGCCGTCGAGGGGATCGCCCGGGTGCGGGTCGCCTACCTGCAGCCGGCCGAGTTGCGGCCCGGCCTGCTCGAGGTCATCGCGGGCGGGGGCGGGCCCGGCGCCGTCATAGCCCCCTACTTCGACCTGTCCTTCCAGCACTCCTCGCCGACCCTGCTGCGCCGGATGCGCCGGTTCGGCGGCACCGGCGACTTCCTCGCGCTGATCGAGCGGGCCCGCGCGCTGGCCCCGACCGCCGGGTTCCGCACCAACGTCATCCTCGGCTTCCCCGGGGAGACCGAGGACGACGTCACCGAGCTCGAGCGCTTCCTCGTCGAGGCCCGCCTCGACGCCGTCGGGGTGTTCGGCTACTCCGACGAGGAGGGCACCGAGGCGATGGGCCTGCCCGGCAAGCTCGACCAAGCCGAGATCGACGCCCGCGTCCGGCGTGTCACCGACCTGGTGGAGGAGCTCACCGCGCAGCGCGCCGAGGACCGGCTGGGGGAGCGGGTCGAGGTCCTGCTCACCGAGGACCTCTCCGCCGACGAGGGGCCCGGGACGTGGGCCGGGCACGCCGCCCACCAGGACCCCGAGGCAGACGGGACGACGACGGTCACCGGGGTGCCCGCCGACGCGGTCGCGGGGCAGGTGGTGGCCGCGGAGGTCGTCGACACGGAGGGCGTGGACCTGGTGGCCACGGCACTGGTGCCCGCGGTGCACGCATGAACGATGCGGTGGACCCGGCCGCCACGCCGCCGCATTCGGCGCGGGTGGTCAACCTGCCCAACGCACTGACCGTGCTCCGGCTGGCCATGGTGCCGGTGTTCGCCGCGCTGCTGTTCACCGACGGCGGGATGGACGACGAGCGGCGCTACTGGGCGACCCTCGTCTTCGCGCTGGCGATCATCACCGACCGCTACGACGGGATGATCGCCCGGCGCACCGGCCAGGTGACCGAGTTCGGCAAGCTCGCCGACCCGATCGCCGACAAGGCGCTGACCGGCACCGCCCTCGTCGGCCTCTCCGTGCTGGGGCTGCTGCCCTGGTGGGTGACCCTGACGATCCTCGTCCGCGAGGTCGGCGTGACCCTGCTGCGCTTCTGGGTGATCCGCCACGGCGTGATCGCCGCCAGCCGCGGCGGCAAGGCCAAGACCGTCCTCCAGGCGGTGGCCATCGGGCTCTACATCCTTCCGCTCGACGGCCTGCTCGGCACCCTGCGGTGGTGGGTGATGGCCGCCGCCGTCGTGCTCACGGTGGCGACCGGTCTGGACTACGTCCACCGCGCCCTGGCGCTGCGGCGCACCAGCGCCCGTGCCATGCGCGCCGCGGCCGCCCGCCGCTCCACCGGGCCGGCCGGCCCGCGGACCGACGCCGCCGCCTGAAAGAGGACCCCGTCCTCCCCACCCTTCGCAGGCTCAGGGCGGGACCCGGGACAGGGCCGGTCAGGGACGGGTCCGCCGTCCTCCCCACCCTCCCCGGGCCGGGGCGGGGCCACGGAACAGGGCCTCTGCTCGCGGCGTTACGCCCTGAGCGGACGCGCCTGGCTCGGGACGGTGGGCGTCGGTGGCGCCGCGTACCGTGAGCGCACGGCTCCCTCACCGGGTGCCGCCGCTTCCGCACAGGTAGGACAGGAGACGGCGATGACGCTGCTGCGCACCCAGCTCGGGACGACCCTGCGCGGCCACCGACTGCGGCAGCGTCGGACGCTGCGTGACGTCTCCGGTGCCGCCCGGGTGAGCCTGGGCTACCTCTCGGAGGTCGAGCGGGGGCAGAAGGAGGCCTCCTCCGAGCTGCTCGCCTCGATCTGCGACGCCCTCGACGTCGAGCTCGCCGACCTGCTGGCCGAGGTCAGCCTGGAGCTGCGCGGCGCCGACGGCCGCCTGCGCCCGCTCGTCCCCACGGCCGCCGCCGACGTCCCCGCCGAGGAGGTCGCGGTCGCCACCCCCGGCGAGCAGCCGGTTGCCGAGCCCGCGCTGGCCCTGGTCGGTGCGCCGGCCCGCGCCGCCGGCCGCTCGTCCGGCGCGGTGTCGCTGGCGGCCTGAGGGAGCACCGCCGCCCACCCGGAGCAGGCCCCGGCGGGGTCCGCCACTTGACCGGACGCGTGCCCGGTGCCAGACAGGGGCCATGGCGTCGGCCGCACCGTTCCCGCCCGATCCTGCTCCGCCGGGGCGGGCCCCTCGTGCCCCCGCGCACGTACCGGGCTCGCACACCCGCAGCGGCAACGCCATGGGGCGCACCCGCGCCGGCCTGCTCGAGGGTGCCGTGCGGGCGTTCGCCGAGCGCGGCCTGCG
>DATIMX010000611.1:0-2825 GCA_035474935.1 Geodermatophilus sp.
GGTTCCCTAGCGGATCAGGTAGATCGTGGCGAAGAGCCCGACCCACACGACGTCGACGAAGTGCCAGTAGTAGGAGACCACGATGGCCGCGGTCGCCTGTGCCGGCGTGAAGCGGCCCATGGTGGACCGGATGAGCAGGTACACGAAGGCGACCAGGCCCCCGATGACGTGCAGCGCGTGGAAACCGGTCGTCAGGTAGAAGACCGACCCGTAGGTGGAGCTGGCGATCGTGGTGGCGTGCTCGGTCACGAGCACCCGGTACTCGTTGAACTGGCCCAGCACGAAGGCCAGGCCCATCACGAAGGTGATGGTGAACCAGCGCCGCAGGCCGTAGACGTTGCCGTTCTCCGCCGCGAACACGCCCAGCTGACAGGTGACCGAGGAGGCCACCAGGATGATCGTGAAGAACAGCGCGTAGGGCAGGTTCAGCTCGGTCGGCTCCGGGGGCCACCCCTCGAGGGCCCGGGCGCGCGCCGTGAAGTACATGGCGAACAGGCCGGCGAAGAACATCAGCTCGCTGGAGAGCCAGATGATCGTGCCGACGCTCACCAGGTTCGGTCGGGTCAGGGAGTGCACCCGGGAGGTGTCGAAGGTGCCGCTCGCCACGGGAGCCGTTGTCACGGGGCCCATCATGGCATCGTTCCCGGCAAGGTCACGACCGCGGGTGGGATGGCGCGGCGACGCCGTGACCTCCTCGATACCGAGACCCCGTGCTGCCTGGTCGGCGGGTCCGCTGCCACTACGCTCGGCGCCGTGAGCAACGCCGCCCCGGCCACCGTCCTGGTCTACAGCTCCCGGCCCGACGTGCGGGCCGCCGTGCGCACCGCGGTGGGCCGCCGCCCGGCCGCCGACGTGGGGCCGCTGACCTGGGTCGAGTGCGCCACGGGCGAGGACGTCGTCGGCACCGTGGACGCCGGTGGCGTCGACCTCTGCATCCTCGACGGTGAGTCCCAGCCCACCGGCGGCCTGGCGCTGGCCCGCCGGCTGACCGTGGAGGTCGCCGACCGCCCGGCGCTGTGCGTGCTCATCGCCCGGCAGCCCGACAGGTGGCTGGCGCACTGGTCGCAGGCCGATGCCACCCTGCCCCTCCCGGTCGACCCGCTGACCGCCCCCGCCGTCGTCGCCGGCCTGCTGCGCGACCGGGTGGGACGGCGCCCGGTCGCCCGGTGAGCGCCCGACCGACCTGGGGGGCCCTGCTCAACCGCCTGCTGGCGCGCGAGGACCTCTCCGCGGACGACACGAGCTGGGCCATGCGCGAGGTGATGACCGGCGAGGCCACCCCCGCGCAGATCGCCGCCTTCGCCGTCGCGTTGCGCGCCAAGGGCGTGGCGCCGCAGGAGCTCGGCGGCCTGGCCGCGGAGATGCTGGCCCAGGCGACGCCGGTCGAGTTACCGCTGGCCGCGGTCGACATCGTCGGCACCGGCGGCGACGGCGCGCACACCGTCAACATCTCCACGATGGCCGCGGTCGTCACGGCCGCGGCCGGGGTGCCGGTCGCCAAGCACGGGGGGCGAGCCGCGTCGTCGTCCTCCGGGGCCGCTGACGTGCTCGAGGCCCTGGGAGTGGTCATCGACCTGCCTGCGCCGGCGGTGGCGCGCTGCGTCGAGGAGGCCGGCATCGGGTTCTTCTTCGCGCCGGTGTTCCACCCGGGCATGCGGCACGCCGCCGTCCCGCGGCGGGAGATGGGCATCCCGACGGTCTTCAACTTCCTCGGGCCGCTCACCAACCCCGCCCGGCCGGCCGCGGCCGCCATCGGGGTCGCCGACGCACGCATGGCGCCGGTGGTGGCCGAGGTGCTCGCCGCGCGCGGCATGCGGGCGCTGGTCTTCCGGGGGGACGACGGCCTCGACGAGCTGACGACGGCGACGACGTCCTCGGTGTGGGTGGTGCGCGGCGGCGAGGTGGAGCCCGACCGGGTCGACCCCTCGGCGCTGGGCATCGCTCAGCCGCCCGCCGACGCGCTGCGGGGTGGCGACCCGGCCTTCAACGCCGACGTGTTCCGGCGGGTGCTGGCCGGCGAGCCCGGTCCGGTGCGCGACGCGGTGCTGCTCAACGCCGCCGCCGCGCTGGCCGCCTTCGCCGAGCGACCCGCGCGGCTGCACGACGCGCTGGCCGCCGGCCTGGAGCAGGCGGCGGCCGCCGTGGACGACGGGCGGGCGGAGGCCCGGCTGGCGCGCTGGGTGGAGACCACCCGGACGCTGCGCGGCTGAGCCGGCCCCGTCCCGAGGCTCGCACCGAGCGGAGCGAGGGGTGAGCAGGACGGGGCCCTCTTCCTAGTCGGCGGATTCCAGGCCGATGGAGAACGCCGCCTCGAGGTCGTGCCGCGAGTAGGCGCGGAACGCGATGTGGGTCTCGGTCTCCAACACGCCGGGCACCTTGTTGATGCGCCCGGCGATCACCTCGGCCACCTGGTCGAACTCGCGGACCCGGACGACCGCGATGAGGTCGACCTCGCCGGCGGTCGAGTAGACCTCGCTGACCCCCTCGAGGTCGGCGACGGCCTCGGCCACCTCGGGGATCGCGTCGGTGGCCGCGTCGATCATGACGATGGCGGTGATCACGCCGGGGATGCTAGAAGGACCCCGCTGCCCCCCACCACTCGCTCCGCTCGCGGTGGGTCCCTGCAGCGGGGCCGTTCCAGCACGTCACCGGCTCGGCGCGGGCCCTGCAGGAGGGCCGTTCCGGCAGGTCACCGGCTCATGGCGGCTCCGCGGGAGACCCGCTCGGGCCGGGCCCGGGTGCCCAGCGAGCGGCCGTCGGCGAACGGGTCGCGCCCGGCCCGGCCGGCCTCCACCCGGTCGAGGAACTCGGTGTAGCCGCCCGTG
>DATIMX010000612.1:0-48692 GCA_035474935.1 Geodermatophilus sp.
TCGGGTTCCCGCGTCACGGTGCCGTCACCTCGCCGTCACGACAGCGATCAGCGGAGCACCACGACCTCCGCATCCGCTCCCTCCGGATGCGAGGCACTGCTCGGGAGCCGGGAGCGAGGGTGCGTGCCGGGCAGCGGCGGCCGTGCCGGAGCCGGCCGACGGTGCCCCGCTGGGCCGCCGGGTGCATGACGGGACGGTGACGGCGCGGTGATGGAAGCGCCCCTACGGTGCCGGCGTCCGAACAGCTGCACGACGGGCGCACCAGGGCGGAACCGGGACCTGGACGCTCCCCTGACAGGGCACGTCGCCGTGTCCGTCGAGGTCGGTTCCCCTGGGGGACGACCGCCTCGCTCCGCGGGACCCGTGCCGCCTCCCGCGGACGCGCCCCGGTGCAACCGGCCACGAGACGCACGATCGAAACCGGAGTTCGCGATGATGCCGTGGCGCCTGCGCAGGGACTTCTGGAACCTGCTGGCGATCCTCAAGTACCGCACCAACCGACCGGCGGTGATCCCCGTCCCCACCGACGATGGGCACCGGCTGGGTGACGTCAGCTTCGCCAGCCAGTTCCCCGGGATCCCCATCCACAACATCCGGGTCGCCGATCGGGTCCCGGACGACGAGGCGAACCGACTCAGGTACTACGTCTACGAGCTCCAGGTGGCCCTGTACCGGCTGTTCCCGCCGATGCAACCCGGCCTCCCCAGCAGGGACGAGGACCCGCACGAGGCCCTCCGCGAGGCCTACACGCCGGCGCACCGACGTCTCTTCCCGGCTCCCGAGGTGCCGCAGGAGTACGAGGGCGACGTGGACCTGGGGCTCCTCGCGGTGGCGGGACCGTATGCCGGTTACCTCGAGCGGGCACCCGAGGGCGGATACCACTGGGACCTCCGGGACCTGGCGCGCTACGAGCACCACCGAGGACTGCGCTCCCTGGGCGTGCGCGTCCTGTTCCGGCTGGACCAGGAGAGGTCACGGCTCGACGCGGTCCGGATCGACTGCGCACTGGGGCAGTGCGAGCCGGGCGGCCCTGACTGGGACCTCGCGAAGAAGCTCGCGCTCTGCGCGGTCACCAACCACGTGTCACTCGTCCGCCACTTCAACTGGGTCCACCTGGCCGTCGGCGGCCCCTTCGCCATCGCCACCCGCAACTGCCTGGGTGCCGACCATCCGGTGCGCCGGTTGCTGTGGCCCCACGTGTTCGGCACGCAGTCCAGCAACCAGATAGCCACCAAGGGGCAGATGGCCCGGGGTGGTGACTTCGAGACGGTCTTCAGCTTCACCCACGCCGGGATGTGCGCGCTCTACGAGGACAGCTACGCGGACTACGACGTCGTCGTGCTGGACCCCGCTCGAGACGCGGAACGTCGGGGGATCCGAGGAGCCGGGTTCGACACGCCCACCCTCCGCAACCACGAGGCGCTGTTCGACGTCATGCACGCGCACGCCCTGCGGTACCTGGCCCTGTACTACTCCTCCGACGAGGAGGTGCGGGCCGACGCGGCGGTGGTCGACTGGATGGCGTCCCTGGATCGGTTGGTGCCGAACGGGATCCGCACCCTCAGCGGCGCGGACGTCACGATCGGGAGCACGGCTCGGCTGATCGCGGCACTCCTCTACCTGGCCACGGTCCAGCACGAGTTCCTCGGTACGGGTCTGTGGAACTACCAGATGTGGACCCACGTGCAACCGGTCCGGGTCTACGAGGACGGGAGGCGCGAACCGGTCGACGTCTACCAGCGCCTGGTCAACGCGAACTTCACCCTCAACGTGCGGCGCGCCCCGCTCCTGCAGGACTTCAGCTACCTGGCGCTGGACGCACGGGGTGCTGACGCCTTCCGCGCCTTCACGAAGGACCTGGAGGCCCTGCAGGACCGGCTCGACGCGGAACCCTTCGCGCACTGGACGGTCCATCCCAGGAAACTGGAAGCCAACATCAATGCCTGACGCGACGAGGCCGGACCCGGCGCGGCCCCCCGCCCCGTTCCGGGTGCCGGCACGGCGCCGGTGCGCAACCGCGTCGAGGGCACACGGGAGCGCGTCGTGAGCCCCGCCCCGGCCGAGGCCGAGTTCGACTACGTCGTCGTCGGCTCCGGTGCCGGAGGCGGTCCCGTGGCGGCCAACCTGGCCGAGGCCGGCCACCGCGTGCTGCTGCTGGAGGCCGGACTCGATCCCGAGGACGACGACTACCGGGTCCCGGCCTTCCACGGCCGAGCCAGCGAACACCCGGAGATGAGCTGGCAGTTCCACGTACGGCACTTCGACGACCTGGCGCAGCAGCGGCGCGACCCGAAGTACCGGCCCGAGCACGACGGCGTCTTCTACCCCCGGTCGGCGACCCTCGGCGGCTGCACGGCGCACAACGCCATGATCACGGTGTACCCGCACGATGCGGACTGGGACGCCATCGCCGAGGCCACGGGGGACGCCGGCTGGCGGGCCGGGGAGATGCGCCGGTGGTTCGAGCGGCTCGAGGCCTGTGACCACAAGCGGCGGCCGCGGATGCTGCCGGGCAACCCCCTGGTGGCCCGGCTGCTCGCCGCCCTCCCCTTCATCAGCGAGGCGTACGTCAACCGCAGCCGGCACGGCTTCGACGGGTGGCTGCACACGACGCTGGCGGACCCGGCTCTGGCGCTGGGTGACGCTCAGCTGCGCCGGCTGCTGCTCGCCGCGGCTGCCGACAGCCTGGCCGACCTCCTCGGGCGCCCCCTCACCGCGGTGGAGGGGCTGGCCGGCGCGGTCGACCCCAACGACTGGCGGGTGCGGAACACGCCGGAGGGGCTCTGGCAGATCCCCCTCGCGGTCCACGCCGGCCGGCGCAACGGCACCCGGGAGCGGATCCGCGACGTCGTCCGGCGCTTCCCCGACCGGCTCGTCGTCCGCACCGGGGCCCTGGCCACGCGCGTCCTCCTCGACGACGACAACGTCGCCCGCGGGGTGGAGTACCTGGCCCGCCCGCACGCCTACCGTGCCGACCCACGGGCGGTGCCCGGCCGGCCGGGCGAGCGGGTGCAGGCGTTGGTCCGGCGCGAGGTCGTCCTCGCCGGAGGGGCGTTCAACACCCCGCAGCTCCTCAAGCTCTCGGGGATCGGACCGGCCGGCGAGCTGGCCCGGTGGGACATCCCGGTACGGGTGCACCTGCCCGGGGTGGGCGAGAACCTGCAGGACCGGTACGAGGTGGGCGTCGTCAGCCAGATGCCCGCCGGGTTCTCGCTGCTGCGCGGGCTCACCTTCCGCCCGCCCCGGCCGGGCGAACCCCCGGACCCGGGCTACGCCGACTGGCTCGACGAGCGGGGGGTCTACACGACCAACGGGGCGCTGCTGGGCATCGTGCGCCGCTCGCGGCCCGAGCTGGTCAGCCCGGACCTGTTCCTGTTCGGGCTGCCGGCGCGCTTCACCGGCTACTACCCGGGCTACTCGCAGGACCTGGGGCAGTCCACCGACGTCTTCACCTGGGCGGTGCTGAAGGCGCACACCGTCAACCGCGCCGGCAGCGTCCTGCTCCGCTCGGCCGACCCGTGCGACCCTCCCGACATCCGGTTCCGGTACTTCGACGAGGGCGACGACCGGGCCGGCGAGGACCTCGACGCAGTCGTCACCGGCATCCAGCTCGCACGGTCGGTCATGCGCCGGCTGGGGGGCGACGTCTCGCGGGAGCTCCTGCCCGGGGACGACGTGCGCACGAGGGACGAGCTGCGCACCTTCGTGCGCGACCAGGCGTGGGGTCACCACGCGTCCTGCACCGCCGCCATGGGCCGCGCCGGGGACCCCCGCGCCGTCGTGGACAGCGACTTCCGGGTGCACGGGACCCGCGGGCTGCGCGTGGTGGACGCATCGGTGTTCCCCCGCATCCCCGGCTTCTTCATCGTCACCGCCGTCTACATGGTGGCGGAGAAGGCCAGTGCCGCCCTGCTGGCCGATGCCACCGGACCGCCACCCGCCCGCGTCGGACCCCGGCGCGTCCTCTCGCTCCGCCTGCCCCGTCCACGCCGACCGCACGTGTCGCATGCCTCCCAGGAGACCCGATGAGCACCCACACCCCCGACCCCTCCGGCACGCGCACCGCCGGGCGGGGCGTCGCCGTGCCACGCCCACGCACCAGCGCCGAGCCGGCACCCGGAGTCGTCCCCGCCGCGATGACGCGCCCGCCGATCCCCGGGGCCGACCACCGCCGGACACCCTTCTGGCGCATCTACTCGGCGGTGGCCGGACTGATCGACCGCCGGGTGGGGTGGGACCGGCTCCCACGCGTGCCGGGCCTGGCCGTGGCCCTCGGGCTCCGGAACACCCTCCGATGGGAGAACCTGCAGGATCCCTCGACGCAGGTGCCGATCGTCGACGCACCTCCGGTGCCGCCCCGCACCCCGCAGCACCTGGTCGCCCGCAGCGTCGACGGCTCGCACAACGATCTCGACCACCCCGAGATGGGCATGGCCCGCGCCCGCTTCGGCCGCAACATCCCGCTGGAGAAGGTGGTGGCGGTGACCGACGAGGAGCTGCTCCGGCCGAGCCCCCGGGAGGTCAGCCGCCGACTCCTCACCCGGACGGCGTTCCAACCCGCCGAGACCGTCAACACCCTGGCCGCTGCCTGGCTGCAGTTCATGGTCCGTGACTGGTTCAGCCACGGCCAGGGGGACACCTCCCGGCTGGTGGAGATCCCGCTGGAGCCCGGGGACACCTGGTGGGAGGACCCGATGCGGATCCCACGGACCCTCACCGACCCCACCAGGCCCCCCGGCGCCGACGGTCCGGTCACCTCGGTCAACGAGCTGACCCACTGGTGGGACGGGTCCTCGTTGTACGGCAACTCGCGGGCGGAACAGCAGCGGGTGCGGACGGGCCGCGACGGCAAGCTGCACGTGACCGAGGACGGGACGATGCCGGCGTCCGGCGACCCGGCCCTCGTGCCCGGCTGGTGGACCGGCCTGGGCATGCTGGCCACCCTCTTCGTGCGGGAGCACAACGCGGTCTGCGACCGGCTCGCGGCCGAGTACCCGGGATGGGGCGACGAGGAGCTGTTCCAGCGTGCGCGGCTGGTGGTCTCCGCCCTCATGGCCAAGATCCACACGGTGGAGTGGACGCCGGCCGTCATCAGCCACCCGACGACCGTCGCCGCGCTCCGGCTCAACTGGTTCGGCGTCGCGGGGGAGCGGATCGCCCGCACCTTCGGCCGGATCAGCGACAGCGAGGTCGTCAGCGGGATCCCGGGATCGGCGACCCAGCACCACGGCGTGCCGTTCTCGCTCACGGAGGAGTTCGCCGCCGTCTACCGGATGCACCCGCTGCTGCCGGACGAGTTCGACATCCGGGCGGTCGACGGCGACCGGCCGTTGGACACGCTGGCGTTCCCCCGGCTCGCCGGCCCGCACTCGCGCGAGGTCACGGAGCGGATCGCCTGGCAGGACCTCTTCTACTCGTTCGGCACCACCCACCCCGGTGCGATCGTGCTGCGGAACTTCCCCCGCTTCCTGCAGTCCTTCGAGCGGCCCGACGGCAAGGTCATCGACCTGGCGGCGACCGACATCCTGCGCATCCGCGAGCTCGGGGTGCCGCGCTACTGCGAGTTCCGGCGGCTGCTGCACCGCCAGGCACCGCGCACGTTCGCCGAGCTGACCGACGACGCCGGGCTCGCCGCTGATCTCGAGGACCTCTACGGCGACATCGAGCGGGTCGACCTGATGGTCGGCCTCTTCGCCGAGAAGCGGCCCAGCGGGTTCGCCTTCAGCGACACGGCGTTCCGGATCTTCATCCTGATGGCGTCGCGCCGGCTCAACAGCGACCGCTTCTTCACCCGCGACTTCCGACCGGAGATCTACACCCCGGCCGGGCTGGAGTGGGTCCGGGACAACGACATGCGCACCGTCCTGCTCCGGCACTTCCCGCAGCTGCGGCCGGCGCTGCGGGGCGTCGGCAACGCCTTCGCTCCCTGGTCGCGCACGGGCGGCTGACGGCCGGTGCTGCTCCCCGGGGTCGGGGACGGCTCCAGCAGCGATCGGGCCGGTGCGGTGACGTCGCGGTGACGGCCGCGTGCTGCCATCGCCGACGGGGAGGACGCGGCACGGGGACAGCCGGTCCACCGCGACGTGTCCGCTCGGGGACGAGGAGCGCAGCGATGGACGCCGAGACCGTGGAGCCCCACGCGACCGCGGCGAACGGCCCGGCACCGGCGACGGACCGTCTCCTGGACCTCGTCTGGCGCCGACACCGGCAGTGGTCCGTCGCGGCGGAAGTGGCGAGGAGGCGGTTGGACAGGTGGCGGCTGTGGAACCTCGTGCTGCTGGTGCTCGGTGCGCTCACGGGAGCGCTGGCGGCGCAGACCTGGTTGGCCGCGCCCGTCGCCACCGGGTCGGCCGTCGTCGCGGTCGTCTCCCTGGGCCTCGCCGGATACCTCCAGGCCCATCTCCTGAACACCGAGCAGACCGCTCGCTGGACGCATGCCCGGGCGGCCTCGGAGGCACTGAAGGCGGAGACCCACCGCTATCTCGTGCGCGTCGCGCCGTACGCGCAGGCGGACCGGTCCCAGGTGCTCCGGGCCCAGCTGGACGTGGTGCGGACCCGGGCGGCCGCTCTCCTGGTCGACCAGCAGGACGTGCCGGTCGACGACCGCCCGCTCCCGGAGGTCCACACGGTCGGCGAGTACGTGACCGCCCGCGCGCAGGGCCAGGCGACCTGGCACCGGGACGAGAGCGTCCGGCACGCTCGGCGGGCCAGGCACATCCGCGCCTGGCAGCTCGTCGCCACCGGGGTGGGCGTGGTCCTCGCGGCCGTCACCGGGTTCGTCCCCTCCTGGCGCCTCTCCACCTGGACGGCCGCAGCGACGACGATCGCCGCCGTGTTCGGCGCGCATCTGGCCGCGACCCAGCACCAGGCCATCGCGGCGGCCTACGCAGCCACCGCCGACCAGCTCGAGACCCTCATCGCGGGCTTCGACCAGCCCTCCGCGACACCGGACCGGCAGGCGCAGTTCGTCGCCGACGTGGAACGCGTCCTCGCTGCCCAGAACCAGGGCTGGACCGACCTCTTCAGTTCCGGGCCGGCAGCCGGGAGAGGCGAGCCCGCCGAGGCCTGAGCGCGACACGACGCCGCACGGCGGGCGCGGCGACTCGGGTGGGGAGCGTCCGCTCGAGGACGATCAGTGCTCGTGCAGCTCGGGAAGAGGTCGACCACGGTGACCCCCGGGGCTCGGCGAGGAGCTCGTGCCGAGGTCCGGGGACCGTGCCCGCCCACCCGGCCCGTCCGACGCGTGTCCGGACGACGGGAGGGCACCCGTGACCAGGCAGGAGCGCACGCGCGCCTCGATCCGGTCGAGGAGGTCGCCGCCGTCCCCGAGTCGCCGGTAGAGCTCCAGCTGGTCGAGCACCGACTGCGCCTGGTCCGGTGTGGGCCCGCGATCGACGGTGGCCCGCACGTAGGCGCGCTCGACGTCCAGCGCCGTCGGTCCCGCGTCGAGGAGGTGCCGGGTCAGCACCAGCTCGGCGACGCTGACGACCGCCCAGAAGTCCTCTCCGGTCGCCGCGCGCTCGGCGAAGAACTGCACGACCGGGGCCAGGTCCAGGGCACGGGAGAGCTGGCCGGCGGAACCCCCGAGGTGCTGGGCGAGGATGCGCAGGGTCGTCACCGCGTTGAGCCCGGTGTAGTAGTCGGTGGGCGCTGCCGCGAAGCCCCGCTCGTAGAGGTCCGCCGCCGCTTGCAGATGTTGGGCCGCGACGAGCCGGTCGCCGCCGTCCAGTGCACGGAGCCCCCGCCGCTTCTGCAGTCCTGCCGCGATGCCGCAGGTCTCCGGGTCGTCCCCCAGCGCGACGGCCTCGTCCAACAGCTCCTGGGCGGCCCTCCACGGCTCCTCGGGGTCCTGCCCGGTCTCGAGCCGGCGCTCGCCACGGCGGCGCAGCGCCAGGGCGAGCTGCTGAGCCCAGAGCAGGTACGACCCGTCGTCCGGGGTGAGGTCCAGCGATCGCAGGACGTCGATCGCCTCGTCGTACCGGCCCAGCTCCCGCAGCGCGACTCCGAGCCGGAGCAGCAGCTGACGCTGCTGGTCGGCGCCGACCTGCGCGGCTCCCACGTCGGTCAGCAGGGTGCGCAGCGCCTCGATGTCCCGCCTCCTGACCGCCTTCGTCACCCGCTGGTGCAGCTCCAGGCTCCGTGACGGACCGGACCCTGCGCCTCCGCGGACCCGCAGGCGCAGCCGTTGGAGCTCGAAGAACTCGAACACCGGACTGTCCCGGCGGGCGTCTCGCAGTCGATCGGGGTCGAGCACGTCGCGCAGCTCCTGGACGGCGGACAACGCGGAGGCCTCGTCGAGCGTCCCGCCGTCCAGCCGGTACGAGAAGTGCCGGATCGGGCGCACGTCGAACGGCAGGGGGTCACCCACGGGCCCGAGCAGCACGGTGGTCTTGTCCGCGAACGCGTGGCGCACCCCGAGCTCGTAGAACACGTTCGGGTTCTGCGTGACCGTGTCCACCACCACCACGTCGGCGTTGCCCAGCTGCTCGATCATCGCGACGTGGATGAGCCCGGTGTCCAGTTCCTCGTCCGCGCGCTGCCACCGGAGGTCCGCGTCCTCCAGGGCCGGGACGATCACCCGGCCGAAGACCTCGTCGCAGTCGACGGACCCGGTGCCCCTCGGCTTCCTGCCGAACGGCATGGCCACGAAGGCGGTCAGCTGGTCCGCCGGCCGCACGCCGGGGTCGAGGTCGATCCATGCCAGGTTCCGGGTCCGGGCGCGGTCGACGAAGTCGTCGGTGATGCTGGGCGGACCCTGCGACACCCGTGGACGCACCGCCACCGCGAGGGTCTCCCCTCGGCCGTCGAGGTCCCGCGCATGGTCGAGCAGGGCCTGGTTGCCCCGGCGGTACCCCTCGGTGGTGTCGGGCAGGTCGTGCTCCACCAGGACGCAGGCGTTCCCTCCCGCGGCCACGGCGTCCAGCACGCGGTCGAACGCCCCCGTCCAGGAGGCGCCGCGATCGGCCACCGAGCGTTCGCGGAACACCTCCCGAGCCGAGGGGAGCACGACGTGGACGGCGACGCCGAGACGCAGCGCCTCCTCCAGCACCAGGAGGTCGGACCCCGCCGCGGCGGCGGTGACCACGACGTCGGGGCGCAGGTGTTCCAGCAACCGGCCGAGCCTGGCGCGCACCACGTCCACCTGGCCTGGGGGGAACCGGCCCGACCCCCGGGCGTCCTCCGCGTCGACGCGGTTCCCGGCGTGGACGACGAGCATGTGGCGCTCCCTCGGTGAGCGGACCGACGAGCGTGAGCCACCGGTGTGCCCACCCCGGGGTGAGCCGGCCGGGCACGCTGCTGGTCCCGCGATGGAACCCTCCGCCGCATCACGAACCCGTCACCGCCTCGTCACCGCCCCCGGCACGGCGGACCGGCCAGGCCGCTGCGGTCACGAGGACGTGACGGCCCGGTGATGACGGCCGCTGACCCTGGGGCGCGCTGGTCGTCCGGCTCGTCTCCAGCAGGGCAGCGGCGGGCCACCGGCACACCGAGGGATGTCTTCGAGGGGGAGCACCATGCGCACCTACACCGTTCTGCGGGACCTGACCGCCGCCAGCACGGGTGAGCCCTACGGGGGAGGGGAGTCGCGGGACGCGTCGGACCTCGGCTCCGTGGGGCTCCGGGTCGACGTCGAGCGGCTGGACAGGTCCGACGTCCGATCGCTGGGCCGCGACCCGGCGGTACGAGCCATCGCACCGGTCATGCCGACGATGCTCGTCCACCCCGTCGACGAGCCGGAGGACCAGACCACGCCGCAGGCCACGAGGACGGCGTGGGGGGTGTCCGCCGTCGGCGCGGACAGGTCGTCGCGCACCGGGGCAGGGGTGGTCGTGGCCGTCCTCGACACGGGCATCGACGCGTCGCACCCGGCGTTCACCGGCGTGGAGCTGACCCAGGCGGACTTCTCGGGGTCCGGGAACGGGGACAAGAAGGGACACGGGACGCACTGCGCCGGCACCGTCTTCGGCCGGGAGGTGGACGGCACCCGGATCGGGGTCGCTCCCGGTGTGACCCGGGCGCTGATCGGCAAGGTGCTGGGCGACGACGGCGCCGGCGACTCCGAGATGATCTTCCGCGGCCTCCAGTGGGCGCTGGACAACCACGCGCAGGTCATCTCCATGTCCCTGGGCTTCGACTTCCCCGGGCTGGTCAGGGACCTCGTCGGCCAGGGATGGCCGGCGGACCTGGCCACCTCCGTCGCGCTGGAGGCCTACCGCGCCAACCTGCGCATGTTCGACGCGCTGATGGCTCTGGTCCGGGGCAGGGAGCCGTTCGGCGGCGGATGCGTGCTCGTCGCGGCCGCGGGGAACGAGAGCCGCCGTACCGTCGACCCCGACTACGAGATCGCCGTGTCCATCCCCGCGGCGGCCGACGGCGTGGTGTCGGTCGGCGCCCTGGGGGAGACCTCCGGCGGGCTCCAGGTGGCCCCCTTCTCCAACACCTTCCCGCAGGTCAGCGGCCCGGGTGTGAAGGTGCTGTCGGCCAGGCCCGGCGGCGACCTGACCACCCTGAGCGGGACGAGCATGGCGACGCCGCACGTGGCCGGGGTGGCGGCGCTGTGGTGGGAGGAGCTGGCGGAGTCGAACATGCCCCTGTCGGCCCGCGTGACCCTCGCGAAGCTCCTGGCGACCGCGACGACCGACGGCCTCGCGGCAGGTGTGGAACCGGCCGACCGTGGGCTGGGCCTCGTGCAGGCTCCCTGATGACGACGGTGCACGCCATGGCGGGAGCCGCCATGGCGTGCACCCCGCCGGTCCCCGCGATCGCGCGGCGTGAGGACCTCGCTGGGGATGGCCCTCGCGCTAGCCTCGCGAGGCTTGCCGGTTCACCGCTCGAGGTCGCGGATCGGGGACGTTCGCATGAGGCGCGGCGCGACGATGGTCTTCAGGTCCCGGAGCTCTCAGGCCGCCTCACCGGCGCCGGCCGAGATGGCGGTCGTGCCGGCCACGGCAGCGGAGGCCGACCTGACCCTCGAGGTCGTTCCTGAGCTGGCTCCCCGCGATGAGGCGGTCTTCCTGTTGCACACGGCCGCCGAGATCGAGCACGCGTTGATGGTCCAGTACCTCTACGCGGCCTGGTCCCTACCGGACGGGCCGGTCGGCGTCCGGCGCTGGCGGCGGAGGATCGTGCAGATAGCCCGAGAGGAGATGGCGCACCTCATCGACGTGCAGAACCTGCTGCGGTTCGTCGGCGGTCCGCTGAACTTCGATCGCGAGGACTTCCCCTTCCGCAGCGGCTTCTATCCCTTCCCCTTCCGCCTGGAGCGCCTGCGTCGCGGCTCACTCGCGCGCTACGTCGTCGCCGAGATGCCCGCCCGGTCCGGTGTGGACCCCGGCCTGATCGCCGAAGCGGTGCGCCTGGCCACCGGTGCGCCGAACGGCGGGCCGGTCAGCCGGGTCGGCGCGCTCTACAACCGGCTGAGCGAGTTGATCGGCGACGAGGGCAGACTCCCCGACCACGTCTTCCGACCGGACACGGCCGATCTCCTCCAGGCGCGTCCGTCCCGGTTCCGAGCCGATGTGGGTCGCGGCCCGCTGTACCTGCGCACCGTGCGCAGCCGGGCCGACGCGCTGAGCCTCCTGGCCGACGTCGCGGACCAGGGGGAGGGCGAGGGGTCTGTGGCCGACTCCCACTTCCTGGCCTTCGTCGACATCTTCGACGACTGGCCGGTCGACGAGGACGACGAGCCGTCGCTGGAGGTACCGACGCAGCCGACCGTGGGACCTGCGGCCGGCGCCGATGACGAGGGGCGCATCGACCACCCCCACGCCCGGGACTGGGCGGTGGTCTTCAACCACCACTACCGCATGCTGCTGGCCTGGCTCCAGCACGGCCTCCTCACCGGAGCGAGCGCCACCGCGGACGGGCTGGCGCTCCGGGCATTCGACGAGATGTTCGTCCTGGCTGACGTCGGTCCGTTCCTGACCACGCTGCCCCGCACGGCTGACGGTGCGGGCCGGGCGGGCGCTCCCTTCGAGCTCCCCTACACCCTCGCGCTGCCCGATCTGGCGCGTGACCGGTGGGCGCATCACGAGGACCTGATCGCCACCGCCCGCTCGCAGCTCGCCGCCCTGGGCCCCAGCAGCAGCAGCGCCGAGGACGACGTCCGGCTGCGCATCACCGCGTCGCTCGCGGCGGCCGAGGCGTTCGTGACCGCGCAGCGCGACGAGGCCGGGAGGCGGTCATGAGCGTCCTGTCGTTCCCCCGGCTGCACCTGCGCGGCGCGATGTCGTGGGACCCGGTCGTGTCCAACAACGACCCGGCCGTCTACGACGAGGTGGCTGCCCGGGCGAGGCTGGCACCGGGGGAGCGGGTCGCGTGCTTCCGCGAGCGGATGATCGCGAGCACGGTGGAGCGGGGGGACTGGAACTACTTCGGAACGCACCGATGTGCGCTGGAGGGGGCGCACGTCAGCGGCGGATCGCTCGCCCCGGGCGACCGGGGGGACCTGCTCGACGACGGCGTCCGCGACGCACCGGTCGGCCTCGTCGGCAAGCTCGTCGACATCGACCCGACCGGGATCTGCTCACAGCTCTTCTTCGACGACCTCGCGGTGGGCGTCCCGGGGCGCCCGCACCTCCGGGCCCGGCCCCGCCGCCGGATGAGTTCACGGTGGCTGAACTTCGGCCGCAACCTGATCCGGCTGCCCTTCGCCGGTCACGCGTCCGCGGCCTGGCAGACGGTGTTCCCCACGACCGACGTCGAGTTCCGCCGCACCGGCGAGTCGCCGTTGCTCACCGGTCTGGCCGCTGCTCTCGAGGACCCGCGGGCCCGTGGCCTCGTGCTGCGGCTGAGCACGTACCGAACCCTGTACTTCCAGAACGGGCTCCTCAACGAGCTCGAGCCCGCGGCCGACCTCGGTCAGCTGCAGCGCCTGCACGAGCGTGGCCTGCCCGTGTCGAACCCCGCGTACAGCCTGGTGGTCGGCACGCTCGGGGTGTGGTTCGACGGGGAGAGCGAGTCGGTGCCGGAGGGGCGCAGGCTCTTCTCCGCCGGACCCGTGCCGGTGCGCAACGCCGGGGGATGGCCGGCGGCGGCAGGGCCGGCCGCCGCGGTGTACCACCGGGACCTGGAGGTGTTGTCCCTCGACCTCTCCAACACGGTCCCCGAGCTGGACCGGGACGCGGAGAAGGCCGACTTCGGACCGCTCGAGGTCGCCGTGCAGACCGACGAGGACGTCGTCGGGATCGGGCGGATCGAGCCCTCCGCCTACGACCGGCCTGCCTACGAGGCGGGAGCCGGGATCGTGGACGTGGACGTCTCGGGGCACGCGGACGTCGCCTCCCTGCTGTCGCGTGGCCGCCTCCTGATACGCGTGGACACCCCCACCGGGCGCACCGCACTGCTGACCGAGCAGGCGTTGGCGGCTTCCTGCGACGACTGCAACGTCTACCTCGACCAGGACGACTCGCGGATGCTGGTGATCCGTGTCCGGGAGCGTGGCGAGCGGCCGTCGCGTCCGCTGTCGGTTCTCGTCGCCACCTACGCGCAGGCAGAGGAGGGCATCGCCTTCTCCGGGGTGATGACCGTGCTCCCGGTCTCACAGGACGGCACGGCGTCCCTCCAGGTCCGCGGTGAGCAGGCCGGATGCCGGCATCTCGGCTACACCGTGTTCGACGGGGGCGCCATCCCGGTGCCCCCTGCGACGTTGCCCCTCGCCACCGCGGACTTCACCAGCGTGCGCACCCTCCCCTTCGACGACGAGCTCGAGGAGACCACCCCGGACGAGGCGCTGACCTTCGACTTCGTCTACACGACCATCCTGTCGACGTACGACGCCATCGCCCCGCGGATGAGCAACATCCTCGACCTCGCCGATGCCGCGGCAGTGCGCACGTTCGCTCGTCGCATCCTGGAGGTGGTCGACCCCGCGCTCTTCGAGAGCAGCCGGTACATGCCGGTCACCCGCGACCTCTCCCGGGGCCGGCGCACCCTGCTGCGACGGTTCTGCACGCTCCGGCTCACGTCACCGACGCCCACCGAGACGCCGCCGCCCGAGCCGCCCACCGCGGCGAGGCCGGTGGAGCCCTTCGCCGCCGGCGTCGCAGAGCCGGGCCCGCACGGATCGAGTGAACGGAGGACCGCGCCCATCGGTGAGCGGTTCGACAAGCGTGCCCTTCGGTGATCCCCGGCCGACCCCGGGCGAGAAGCCGAGGTCAGCCCTGACCGGCGGTCGGGCGGGGTCGCCGAGCGCGGGGGACTGCCCTGACGAGTCAAGCGGAGTCGGGGCAGTCCCAGCTGACGCGTGGTCAGTTCAGGGCCGGCATCCAGGAGGCACCGCGCTCGGTCAGAGGGTGAAGGACTCGGGGCCGAAGCGGCCGAACGCCACGAAGACGGCCATGGCGAGATAGGTCACGTCCACCAGCACGTGGGTGGACTCTCGACGGCGGTAGGTCACGATCGCCGCGCCCACCATGATCGTCGCGAGACCGACAGCGGCCAGCGGCACCAGAACCGGCGCGATGCCGAGCAGGGCGGGCAGGATCAGGCCGACGGCGCCCAGGATCTCGACCGCTCCGAGAGCCTTGACGAAGCCGGCGCTGAAGTCCAGGACCCATCCACCGCCAGGAGCCTCGGCCAGTTTCTCCCGGGACAGGAACAACTTGGTGGAGCCGGCGAAGAGGAAGACAGCGGCCAGGAGTCCGGCAGTGATCCACAGAGCGAGGTCCATGAGGTCTCTCCTTGCGATTCTCGGTTCCCGCTGAGGGTGTCGGGGTCGGTGACGATGTCGGGGAACGAGGTCCTGACCCGGATGCGTCGAGCTGGAGGTCGCCCAGCCGGCTCGGAGGAGTCGACGTCCTCGGAGCAGCTCTCGCTGTGGGGGAACTCGACAGGCCCGCCGGAGTTCGCAGGTGCTCGTCTCGGCACTGACCCGTTCCGGTCTCGGGTCAATCGGTGCGCCGGCGAGCCTGGTTCGCCTCACGGGCGATGGCCCAGGCGTCCGCCACCGGACCCAGGTGCGCGAGCTTGTCGGGGTTGATCAGCGAGTGGATCGTCTGGATCCGCCCGTCGAGGATGTCGAGCGTCCAGGTGAAGAGGACCTTGCCGTCCCGATCGCGGAAGATCGCGCCCGGCTGGCCGTTCATCTCGTGCGGCTCGAACGTCACGTCGATCCGGACCATCGGAGGGGCGATCGCGGTGAGCAGCCGGGCCACGTTCGCGGCGCCGATGACGGCCCTGGCCAGCTGCGGAGCCTTCCCGCCGCCGTCCCCGACCAGCTGGACGTCGGCGGCGAGCAGCTCTCGCAGACCGTCCACGTCCCCTTCCCTGAAGGCGTCGAAGAACCGCTTGGCGAGTTCCTCGCGCTCCCGTCGGTCGGCCTCGAACCGAGGACGCCCGGCGTCCATGTGGCGGCGCGCCCGCACCGCGAGCTGGCGGCACGCCGCCTCCGACCTCCCCACCGCCGACGCGACCTCGGGGAAGCCGAACCCGAACACTTCCCGCAGCACGAAGACCGCGCGCTCGAGCGGGCTGAGCCGCTCGAGCAGCAACAGGGCCGCCATCGACACCGAGTCGGCCAACTCCGCCGAGCGCGCCGGATCCTCGTAGGGGTCGTCGAGCAGCGGCTCGGGGAGCCAGTGCCCGACGTACTCCTCCCGCCGCACGCGGGCCGAGCGCAGCACGTCGATCGAGATCCGGGTGACGACGGCCGAGAGGAAGGCCTTGGTCGACGTGGGTCGTGTCGGGGAGGACTCGAAGCGCAGCCAGGTCTCCTGGACCGCGTCCTCGGCCTCGCTCACGCTGCCGAGGATCCGGTAGGCGATCGCGAACAGCAGCGACCGCAGCTCCTCGAACTCCTCGGTCCGGGTCACGCCAGCCCTTCCCGGAAGCCCTGGCGCCACGACGGATAGCGCAGCTGCCAGCCGAGCTCGCGCTTGGCCTTGGCGTTGGAGAAGCCGCGCCCCTCGGTCATCATCGTCACCGCCACGTCCCCGGCCAGCAGCCTGGCCAGCCACGTGGGGACCCGCACCGGCCGCTTGGCGCCCGTGCACGCGGCCAGGTGGGGCAGCCACTCGCTGGCCGGCGCCGGCTCGTCGTCGACGATGTTGAACACGCCCTTCGCCTGCTGCTCCACGGCCAGGACGGTGGCGCTCGCCGCGTCGTCGAGGTGCACCCACGAGCTGTAGCCGGTGCCGCGCCCGACGAGCGGGAACTGCCGCCTGCGCACGAGCTCGACCACGTCATCGGTGGCGCCGGGCCCGTAGAACCCGCCGTATCGCAGGACTGCGCCACCGGCTCCGACGACCACGTCCTCGACGTGGCGCATGGCTGCCATCCCCTTGCGCATGCTCGGCGGGCCGGGGTCCAGCGGGTCCTCCTCGGTCTTGACCCATCCGCCCTCGCGGATCCCGTTCCAGCTGGCGTGGCCCTGGGCGACGACCTGGGAGACGCCGGTCGCCTCGGCCGCGGCCAGCAGGTGGTCGGTCCCCTCGGTGCGCAGCCGGTTGGTGGTGGCGAAGAACCGGTCCATGTGCTTCATGTCGGGCTTGCCGGCGTGAGCGGGGCTGATCGCGGTCATCTGGTGCACGATCGCGTCCGGCCGGGCGGCCGCCACCGCCTCTCCGACCGACACCGCATCCAGCCCGTCCATCACGACGGCATCGGCGCCCAGCTGCGCCAGCAGGCCCACCTTGCCCGAGCTCGTCGTCGTAGCCGTCACCTGGTGGCCACGGGCCACGAGCTGCGGCACCAGCCGCCGCCCCACGACCCCGGTCCCACCAGCCACGAACACCCGCATGACCATCACCTTCCTGATCCCAGGATTGGCTCTCGGTCCAGTGACGAGACAGCCCCGGCCGTCTGTGACATCGCGGTCCCGGCGCACGTCTCTGCCGATGAGAGCGCCCGTCAGTCATCAGGACGACCTCCTGCCGATCAAGGGTGAGCGCTCGGGGCTGACCGTCCTCGGCGCGGTCGGCCGCCCAGGCCCGTGCCTCCCGGACGAGCCGCTGCGCGGCCGTCCCGGTTCGAAGGGGCTTCATCGGCAGCGGCGGGTGCCCGACGCGGGCCCACGTCCAGCACCGGTGGCGACGTTCGAGTCCTGCGGGGTCGCGGTCGAGTCTCCGGCGCGCGGCGATCCGCCTCGACTCGTGCTCGAGGCACGCGAACGCGAGGAACACCTGGGCGTTGATCAGCACCAGGTCAGCGTGTGCGAGCTCGGCGCAGCAGTCGAACGTCAGGGGGACGTGCTGGACCTCGTCGATGCAGTCAGGCACCGGTGCGCCGCAGCGTCGCCGTGGTGAAGGCCGACGGCGCCGATCACCGGTGCTCTCGCTGCGTCGAGCCGCCGGTGCCCGGGTCGGCGTGCAGGTCGATCCGCGAGGTCTCCGGCGCCAGGAAGACGCAGACCGCGGTGAGGACGAGGACCCCGACCACGTACAACGAGACGGCCACGGAGGTGTCGTAGCGGTCGAGCAGGGCCACCGAGATGATCGGGGCCAGGGCCCCGCCCAGGATCCCCGCCAGCTGGTAACCCATGGACGCCCCGGTGTAGCGGACCCTGGTCGGGAACATTTCGGCGATGAACGAGGCCTGGGGGCCGTACATGGCGGCGTGGAAGACAAGGGCGATCACCGTCGCGACGGTGATCAGGATGAAGCGGCCGGTGTCCAGCAGGGCGAAGAACACGAAGACCCAGATCGCGGCGCCGACCGCGCCGAAGAGGTAGACCGGTCGGCGTCCGAACCTGTCCGACAGCACGCCGAAGCACGGGATCAGGACCACCTGCACGGCGGCGGCGATCAGGACCGCGTTGAGCGCATAGCTGTTGGGCAGGCCCAGGTACGTCACGACGTACGTCGTGACGAACAGGACGAAGGTGTAGAAGGCGACGTCGACACCGATCCGCGCGCCGATCGCCAGCAGCACCCGCGACGGGTACCGGCGCAGCACGTCGACGATCGGCGCCTTGACCTCGGCATCGTGCTCCTGGACCTCGCGGAACAGCGGGCTCTCGGCGATCGTCAGCCGGATCCACAGACCGACGATCACCAGGACGCCGCTGAGCAGGAACGGGACCCGCCAGCCCCAGTCGACGAACCCCGACTCGGAGGTGACCGCCCCCATCAGCGACAGCACCCCGTTGGCCAGCAACAGCCCGATCGGCACCCCGACCTGCGGCCAGCTGGCGTTCAGCCCGCGCCGGTGCGCGGAGCCGGACTCGAGGGTCATCAGCACGGCACCGCCCCACTCACCGCCGAGCCCCAGGCCCTGCAGGAAGCGCAGCGCCACGAGCAGGATCGGCGCCCACACGCCGATCGACCCATAGGTGGGCAGCAGACCGATCAGGAACGTGGCGATGCCCATGATCAGGAGCGTCACCACGAGCACGTTCTTGCGCCCGAGCTTGTCGCCGTAGTGGCCGAACACGACCCCGCCCAACGGCCGGGCCACGAAGCCGACCGCGTACGTCGTGAACGCGAGCAGGGTGCCGACCAGCGGGTCGAAGCTCGGGAAGAAGATCTGGTTGAAGACGAGGGCGGCGGCCGTGCCGTAGATGAAGAAGTCGTACCACTCCAGGGAGGTGCCTACGAGACTGGCCACGATGACGCGGCGTACGGATGAGGCCTGGGCGGGGCCGGCGGTGGGTGGCATCGGGGATCTCCCTCGGAACTTTCCCGCGATCGGAGCCCCCTCAGCACAGACCCGACCACGGCTCTGCGCAACAACGGCGTCCTGACCACAGGGAAATGCTCGGGCTCCGCCAGGGTCGACCGACGACTTTCTCGCGACAGCCGGTCGGCCATCAGCCGGACACTGCCGCGCCAGGAGGTCGACGTCAGCGTCGCGGTGGGCGAGGGCCCGCATGCCCACAGCACGTCCACCCCGGCATGAGCCGCCAGGCGGCCGACCGCTTCCCTGCGCTGCTCGAGGGCCGATCCGGGGCGTGCAGTATCACGAGGGTTCAGAGGCGCCGACACGGAAGCGCCCCGGGTCCCTGACCTTCAGGAATACCGGGGCGATAAGGTGTCCGAGGGGTGACACGCCACAGAAGCCCAGGGCTGTGAGGTCGCCCTTCGGCCGATCCCCTCCACTCTGCTGGAGCGCTCCGCTCGCGGGCACCTCCATCGGTCCGGCCGTCTCCGGTCCAGCGGGGCGTGGGTCGGGAATCATGCGCCCGGGCTCGCGTTGACATGAGGGAGGCACCGACCACGAGCAGCGGACCGGTCGTCCGACGACGACCGTCTCCGTACCGTGGTCACCAGCCCACCCCCAGGCCAGCGGCGTCGATCCTCGGAGATCCGGGCGCCGGCTCGGCGTACAGAGCACCAGGCCCTGCGTTCGGGACGTCCCCGTCCTGTCCACGGGACCGTGCGGCATGCTGCCGCGGCACCCGTGCCCGGCATCCAGAGGAGGAGTCTGTGGCTCGACCAGGCCAGCGCCACATGGGCGCTCGCCGTACCGCCCCGCGGAAGCAGCGCCGCGTCCACCACCGCGGCGACGTCGTCTCGGTGCTCGCCCGCACCGTCCGCGAGGTCGAGGCGGCCGCCCAGCGCGGCCGCGTGACGCCTGCCGTGCGCACGACGTTCCACGCCGTCGCCCTGCTGCTGCGCGACGAGCGCGCCCGGGTCCGGGCGGACGCGGACGTCAGCGACAGTCGTCGGGCCGAGCAGCTCAAGCGCCTGGACGGCCTGGCGACCATCCTGGCGACGGCCGCCGTCCAGGATGCCGGGCTGCTGGCGCTGCTCGCCGAGGACGCCGTCGTCCCCGACGCGGCCCGGTCGCTCAAGCGGGAGATGCTGCGGGACCTCGGCATCGAGCCGGCGCCGGACGAGATCGCGCAGGAGCAGACCGCGCCCCCTCCGGCCGGCACCGAGCGGCGGGTCGTCCCGCAGTCGGTGATCTCCCGGCAGCTGGCGAACCCCTTCCTCGCGCCGGACTTCTCCGCCGTTCCGCAGCGCACCCCCCGTCCGCGCCGCCTGGCCGGATGGGAACTGCTCGGCCCGCTGCTGAGCTCGTTCGAGCGCGCCGGTGGGGGAGCCCCGGCGTGCATGGCGCTCCCGGCGCCGACGGTGCGGTTCACCCCGGCGGGCCTGGAGCTGATGCCGCACCAGGGGCAGCTGGTCGCCGCTGCCGCTGCCGGCCACCGGACCTTCCTGCTCGCCGACGAGCCGGGTCTGGGCAAGACGGCCCAGGCACTGCTCGCCGCGGAGGCGGCGAACGCCTACCCGCTGCTCGTCGTCGTGCCGAACGTCGTCAAGACCAACTGGGCCCGTGAGGCGGCCCGCTGGACCCGCCACCGCCCGACCACCGTGGTCCACGGCGACGGGGAGACGATCGACGGCTTCGCCGACATCGTCGTGGTCAACTACGAGGTGCTCGACCGCCACGTGGGCTGGCTCGGCGACTTCGGCTTCCGCGGGATGGTCGTGGACGAGGCCCACTTCATCAAGAACAAGACCTCCCAGCGCTCCCAGCACGTCCTCGCGCTCTCCGACCGCATCCGGTCCCGCACCCCGCGGCCGCTGCTGATGGCGCTGACCGGCACCCCGCTGATCAACGACATCGAGGACTTCCGGACGATCTGGCAGTACCTCGGCTGGATCGACGCCGGCAAGCCCCTCGACGAGCTGATGGACGCGCTCGAGGACACCGGCCTGACGCCCGCCGACCGGGGCTTCTCCGCCGCGGCGCGCCAGTGCGTGATCGACCTCGGCATCGTGCGCCGCCGCAAGGTCGACGTGGCCGCCGACATCCCGGCCCGCCGCATCGCCGACCTCCCCGTCGAGCTCGACGGACCGGTCGGCCGGTCGATCCGGGCCGCCGAGCGGGACCTCGCCCGCCGGATGACGGCGCGATACGAGACCGCACTCGCGCACCGGTCCTCCGACGCCGTCGTCGAGGGCATCGACGGCGGCATCGACATGGACCTCGTCCGCCGGGTGGCCCGGTCGGAGCTGAAGGACGCGATGACCGGGCAGTCCGGCGAGAACGTGTTCACCATGGTGCGGCGCATCGGCCTCGCGAAGGCCGACCTGGCCGCGGACTACGCGGCGCAGCTGGCCCGCAGCGCCGGCAAGGTCGTCTTCTTCGCCAGGCACATCGACGTGATGGACGCCGCCGAGGAGACCTTCGCCCGGAAGGGGGTCCGCTTCTCGTCGATCCGCGGCGACCAGACGCCCACGGCGCGGCAGGCGAACATCGACGCCTTCGTGGAGGACCCGGACGTCGCCGTCGCGGTGTGTTCGCTGACCGCGGCCGGCGTCGGCCTGAACCTGCAGGTGGCCTCGAACATCGTGCTGGCCGAGCTCTCCTGGACCGACGCGGAGCAGACCCAGGCCATCGACCGCAGCCACCGCATCGGGCAGACCGAGCCGGTCACCGCGTGGCGCATCATCGCGACCCAGACCATCGACGCCCGGATCGCCGAGCTGGTCGAGAGCAAGGCGGGGCTCGCCGCTCGGGCGTTGGACGGGTCCGACGAGGAGGTCTCCTCGTCGGCCGACGTGCAGGTCGAGGCGCTGGTCGCGTTGCTGACGGATGCGCTGCGGGCCTCACCGGGACGAGGGGACGCCCCCGGTTCCTGACCGTCGGGGACACCGGGGTGGTGTGGTGGTCGAGGACGCGTCACACCCGCACGCGCCTGTCCGTCGTCAGGCGATCCGGCGGTGCGGTGACGTCCGCTGCTGCGATGCCATCGCCACGGCCGGCCGGTGAGTGCCTCGTGCCTGTATCTCGTCGCGGCACATCCGCCTCTCTGTAGGTGGAGTTGCGGGGGCCGAGGCGTTCCCTGCGGCAGTCGCACCCAGGCGAGGAGTTCACGCATGCCCATCCCGGTGTCCCCGCGTCCGCTGCGGGCCCTGTTGGTGGAGGGTGTCCACCCGATCGCGGCCGACCTGTTGGCCACGTGCGGCATCGCCGTCGAACGGGTGGATCGGGCTCTGGACCCCGACGAGCTGGTGCGACGGCTGCACGGTGTGCAGGTGCTCGGACTGCGCTCGGGCACGCACGTGACCGCCGACGTCCTCGCGCAGGCGTCGGACCTGCAGGTGGTCGGGGCGTTCTGCATCGGGACCAACCAGATCGACCTGCAGGCGGCCACCGCGCACGGGGTGGCGGTGTTCAACGCCCCGTTCTCCAACACCCGCAGCGTGGTCGAGCTCGCGGTGGCCGAGATCATCGCGCTCACCCGCCGGCTGACCGTGCACAACGACGCCATGCACACCGGGATCTGGCGCAAGTCGGCGAAGGGCAGCCACGAGGTGCGCGGGCGGCGGCTGGGCATCGTCGGGTACGGCAAGATCGGCAGCCAGCTCTCCGTGCTCGCCGAGGCGCTCGGCATGCGGGTGTCCTTCTTCGACACCGCGGACCGCCTCGCCCTCGGCAACGCCCGCCGGTGCGCGACGCTCGAGGAGCTGCTCGCCCACTCCGACGTGGTGTCGCTGCACGTCGACGGCCGACCCGGCAACAGCGGCATGTTCGGCGAGGAGCAGTTCGCGGCCATGGTGCCCGGTGCGCTGTTCCTCAACCTCTCCCGGGGCTTCGTCGTCGACCACGCCGCCCTGCGCCGGCACATCGACAGCGGTCACCTGGGCGGCGCGGCGGTCGACGTGTTCCCGGACGAGCCGGCCGCGGCGGGTGACGCGTTCGAGTCCGACCTCCGCGGGCTGCCCAACGTCATCCTCTCGCCGCACGTCGGCGGCTCCACCGAGGAGGCGCAGCAGGACATCGGCGAGTTCGTGGCCACCAAGCTGATCGGGTACCTGCAGCACGGCGCCACCGGGCTGAGCGTCAACCTGCCCGAGGTCCAGCCGGCTCGCCCGGCCGGGGCCGTGCGCCTGGTGCTCCTGCACCGCAACCAGCCGGGCACGCTGGCCCACGTCAACGACCTGCTCGCCGACGACCACCTGAACGTCGAGCAGCAGGTGTTCGCCACCTCCGGGTCGGTCGGCTACGTGGTCACCGACGTGCGCGGCCCACTCGCCCCAGCCCTGGTCGAGCGGATGCGCGGCCTGCCCGAGACCATCCGGGTCAACGTGCTGCCCGGCTGAGTGCCGGGAGCCGGCCAGGACCATCGCGGCCGGCACGAGCGGTGCGGCCGACGTCCACCCCGCAGCCGCTCCAGGCACCGGTGGGCGCCGGGGAGCACGGAACGACACGAGGCCCCTGCGCGGCGCAGTCGTCGCGCGGGGCCTCGTGTCGTCGCGACCCCGCGCGCGCCGGAACCCGCCCGGGGCCCCGGACGCAGGTGCACGCTGTGGCCTTCCGCGTCGCACACCCGGGAGGAGCAGCCATGCCACCCCTGATCGACCTGGACAGCGCGGCCACGTCCGCACGACGGATGCGCGCGTCGGACGCCGACCGGTTGGCCACCGTGGAGCACCTGCAGGACGCGGTGGCCCGCGGCCTGCTCACGCCGGACGAGGGCAGCGAGCGGATGGCCGACGCCTTCGCCGCGGTCCACCTGAGCGACCTCGACCCGCTGACCGAGGACCTCCCGCCGGCGCCGCCCGAGCGCACGGCGCCGGGCTGGCGGTCGCTCGGGACGCTCGCGGTCGAGCAGGTGCGGGCCTCCCTGACCACCGCCGCCACCGGCCGGTTGAGGGCGGCGCGTGTGGCGTTCGTGCTCCTCGTCGCCTCCTTCTTCCTCGTCCTCGTCGGCGCCCTGAGCGGGGTGGCGCTGTCCGACAGCGGTGGCGGCGGGGGTGGTGGCGGCGGCTGGGGCGACCACTGGGACCACTGGGACCACTGGGACCACGGGGACGACGACCACTGGGACCGCTGGGACGACGACTGACCTGCTCGGCGATCCGCCGCCGTCCGGAGATCGGCCACCCACGGGCACCACGACCCGGTCGCCCCCGCCGTTTCCACGCGGAGGTGACTCCCGGACGCCCGAGGTGCGGGGAACTCAGCCCGCCGTCGGTGACGCGCCGGTGAGGCCGCGCACGATCCCCCCGAGGAGTGCTGCGCGGGCCGTCGGGTCGGGCACCTGTTCGATCCCGAACCCGAGCAGCACGGTGTCCTCGGTGGTGATCGCCGCCCCGACCCGTGACTGCGCCCGGACGAACTCCGCGGCGTTCGGCGGGCTGCCCTCGGGCGGACCGGGCACCGTCCAGGGCCCGAGGTCGGTCTCGAAGCCCTGCGGCTCGACGGCGGTGCCACCGATCACCAGTCGCGTCTGGTCCACGAACACCCCGGCGCCGCCGGTGGCCGGGTCGGTGACGTAGCTGACCGCCACCTCGACCTGTCCGCCCGCGTAGGCGGACAGGTCGAAGCCGACCTGCTGCCAGCCCTCGGAGGTGCCGGTGATCCGGTTCCACGCCCCCGTGGTCCCGGTCGGCTGGCAGGGCGCGCCGCCGGTCAGGTAGTGCGAGAGGAACGGGTGACGCTCCAGCAGGAGCCCGACCTCGCAGGCCGTCGGCGGTTCGCTGTCGCTGAGCCCGCCGACCTCGGGCAGCGTCGTCCAGGCGTCGGTGCCGACCGGGTGGGCCTCCACGATGACGTTGTCGTAGCCCGTCTCCACGTCGTGGGACAGCGCGAACTGCAGCGTCGGCGTCTGCGCCGCGGGGACGTTCGTGAGGTCGACGGTGCGGGTGAGCCTCATGTACGCGTTGTCGGCGTGCGCCGCCGCGGCGAACCAGTCGCCCTCGAAGGTCTCGAGGGTGCCCGGCGGGCCGCCCCGGTACTCGCCGGACACGGCACTCGTGAACTGCGGGAACCGGTCGGGGGGCAGGACGGCGCTCGTGGGGAGGAACGTCCCGGCCTCGTCGATCGGGTTGCTCGGCGTGGCCGCCAGCTCCGTGCTCGTGCCACTGATCGGCGTGCCCGTCCCGTCCAGGGACTCCGGCGCCGCGCGCGGCGACCGGGTGAACGCGCCCATGTAGTACTGGAAGAAGTCGTCCTTGAGCAGCAGGCAGTCGCTGAACGGGTCGGCCGTCACCACGCAGTCCTGGTCCGGCGCGCCGTCCAGTCCGTAGTAGATGCCGCCGAGCCCCGTGCCGAGCGTGCCGTGGTAGCCCGCCGTCTCACCGGTGAGCGTGAGGGTGCCGCCTCCGTTGAGGTAGTCGCGCACCGCGAGGGTCAGGTACTGCTGCCGCTCGGCGACAGCCGCGTCCTCCAGCTGTGCGCCGAGGACATCGGTGAGGACGTCCTCGGCGTCCTGCGTCAGCCGGTTGTCGCCGAGGTACCAGACCACGCTGTCGAAGTGGCCGAGCACCCCGAGGTCGTGCGGCACGCCCTGGGCGGACACGTCCCACACGGCCGAGTCGATGCCGGCGTCGGTGAGCGCGTCGACGTACTGCTGCGCGTACCGGGGTGCGGTGGTGGCACCCGGCCCACCGGGGTTGAAGCCCTCGTAGTCCTCGTTGGCCAGCACCAGGACCGACCCGCCGTCGTGTGCCACGGTGTAGCTGAACCGCTCGCTGCTCACCGGGCCGCGGCCGGGGCGCACGCCGGTGAACCACACCTCGACGTCCTGTCCCACGTCTGCCCCGCGGACCTCCCCGCGGAACTCCGCGTAGTAGGTGTCGCCCTCGTCCCCGTAGCGCTCGCCGCCGGCCCACTCGCGCGCGGTCGCGCGCTGTTCGGGTCCGCCGTCGACCCGGTAGTGCAGCTCGAGGTCGCGCAGGTCGCGCCGGGCCGTGACGGCGACCGGCTGCGGGGTCCCGTAGGAGACGGGGAAGGGGTCGAGCACGAAGTCCGGGACCGTGCGGCCCACGACCGAGACGGGGTTGGACGGGTCCTGCGCCGACCGGGCCACGGCCAGCGCGAAGGGGAGGTTCTTGTCGAACTCCGCCTGGACCAGCGGCTCCGAGTCGGGGAACTCGAACACGCTCCCGCACGCGCTGGGCTCGAAGGCGTCGCCGGGGTCGGCTGCGCTGGCCGTCTGGCACGTCGCCATCTCCGGGGTGAAGGCGAGCGTGCCGTACGCCTCCTGGGCGTGCTCGGTCGTCTCGCCGTTCGTGGTGTACAGCTCCGCGGAGATGTCCGGGTCGTAGCCGGGCACCGCGGGCTCGGCGTCGTCGCCGGCCATCGCCTCGTAGACGACGTCGTCGGGCGTCGGTGTGGCGACCTGCCAGCCCGTGCCGTAGAGCAGCAACTCGGCCGCGGAGTGGTAGTTCACGAGGAACTCGAAGCCGACCCGGCGCATGAGCCCGTCGAGGGCACGCGTCTCGGGTTCGGAGGACGGCGCCGGGCCACGGTAGGCATCGCTGTCCGGCGACGGGGACGAGCCCTCGTTGTCGTAGCCCCAGCGGGTCGGGAAGTTGCGGTTGAGATCGACGCCGTCGACCGCGGTGATCATGCCGTCGCCGTCGTTGTCGCGCAGGTTCTTGCGCCACAGCCGGTCGGCGGTGAACGTGTGGTCGTAGCCGTCCGGGTTCGCCACGGGGACGAACCACAGCTCGGTGCGGTCCAGCAGTCCGCGGATCTCCGAGTCGGTGCGGTAGCCGTCGAGCACGTGGCGCATCAGCCGCCGGGTCATCTCCGGGGTGATCCACTCGCGGGCGTGCTGGGTCGAGACGTACAGCACCGCGGGGCGACTGCCGTCGGGCGCCTGTCGGGCATCCGTGGTCACCTTGAACGCGAGGATCTCCTGCCCGGTGACGGATCGGCCGATCACGACCTGCTCCACCAGGTCCGGGTGCGCCGCCGCGAGCGCGACGAACTCCTCGCGCAGCCCGCCCGCACCGCTCCACGGACGGAACGCACCGGCCGTCGCGGCAGAGGTCTGCGCGGTGGCCGTCCGGGCCTGCAGCGGCACGCCCTGCGCCATCAGGGCGTTCGCCCTGCGCTCGCCGAGCACGACCTCCACCCGTACCGAACCGGGTGCACCACCGGGCGCGGTCAGCACCTCGCGGCGGTCGAGCCCGCTGTCCAGCACGAGGGCCAGCTGCTCGGGCGTCAGCTCGCCCGTGTAGGCGACCGGGCCCGCGCCGCCGGTCGAGGGCGCGGCGCTGGCCGCGGTCCCCGTGCCGGTGAGCACCCCCAGCACGAGCAGCAGGATCACGAGGGCGGGAACGGACCCGCGGGGGCGCCCAGCCGCAAGCACCATGTCGACCGTCCAGACCACGTGGCAGGGGAGCGAGACACGACTGCCCGCACAGGGTCCGCGGCCGACAGCACTTCCGTCCCACGTCGACGCGCGAGCCGGCAGCGTGTTCGGGGCGTGCTGCCGCAGCGGCCACGTCCGGTCACAGGGCGTGACGAGGCGACCGCTGCGGCTCAGCTCGCCGACTCGGCGGTCTCAGGTCGCGCGTTCGGCGGTGATCGTCACCGGAGGACTCCTCCGTCGGTGGTCGGCTGTGGGAGGCGCCGAACTCGGTACGGGGAACGAGCGCTCCGCGGCCCGGAGCCGGGATGTCCGACTCGACGTCCGCGGAGCACCGCACGACATGCACGCACGACCCCTCCCGGGATCGACGTGCGGCGTCCACCTGAGCCGCATCGGCTCGACGGCGATCCGGGCTCGGCGACCGGAGGGCGCGCGACGTTCAGGCCTCCCCGCCCAGCTCGCCGTCGTCCAGGTCCCGCTGCCGACGCCGGTCCTCCTCGATGTCGGCGCGCTCCTCCGCCCTCCCCTCGGCGAGGCTGTCCGGGGTCCGTTCCCTCGCGACCTGGAGCTCGGTGCGGGTGCCGGGATGCTGCGACTCGGTGCTCATGGCGCGGGCCCTCCGGTCGGTTGACGGACGCGGGCGCCAGGAGGGGTGGCCCGTCGGGGCACCCCTCCCCGCTTACCACGCCGCGATGGCAGGGACGGACGCGGTCTGGTCCGCAGACGGGGCTACACCTGCGGCGCTGCGCAGGTCGAGGTGTCGGCGAGGACTCAGTGCTTCTTGTCCCGCGTCAGCCGTTCCATCTGGGACGGGGTGTCGGTCTTGGCCTTGCGCTCCAGGCGCTTCTCCTTGATCGACTTGCCGGACTTCTTCGACAACGAGTGTCGAGGGGACTTGTCGGCCATTGACTGCTCCCTCATCGGGAACCTGTGCGGCTCCGTGCTCGGACGCTACGCCCTCCATGAAGACCGTGTGCGCCTGTCCGGTGTCGTGGTGGTGGGGTCGGCGGCTGCGGCCGTCGACCCGGGCGGTCGACCTCCGCTGTGCCCGGGGGCGTGGGTCGCGCCGGGGACGTGTCGCCGCCCGAGCCGAACGACAGCGCACCGGTCCCGAGCCAGGGGCGTTGACGCACAACCCGCGGTTCGAGTCGCGGGGCACGCGCGGTTCTCCGACTGGGACCCGGCAGTACGCCCTGAACACCCCGAGCCCCACGAACTCGGCGTGTCGACTCCGCTGCCCGCATCAGCGGCTGTCGTCGTCCGCGCGCCCGCCGGCGGTGGACATCCCCAGCAACCGGAGGCCCGGCGGCAGCTCGCGGTCCTGCTGTCCGGGAGTTGCACGATCACGGCAACCGGCGAGACCCGCTGCTGCGGTCCCGGGGACGTGCTGCTGGTCGAGGACACCACCGGGTGGGGGCACTCGAGCGACACCAGCGACGGCTTCACCGCGCTCCTGATCTCCCTCGAGTGACCCGGGCGAGCGGGTGGAAGACCTCCGCTGGCGCCGAGGCGGACACCGCCACCCCCATCGGCGGAGTCGGTGCCGGCCGTCGCCGTGCGATGGCGTCCGGTCTCCCCTCCAGCCGGGACGTCGCCTCGCATCACTGCCCGCGGATGCCGTGGCTCCCTCGTCGGGCCAGCGTCTCCTGGACCAGCGTCTCCTCGGGGGTCCGACCTCCCAGCCCCGCCGTCCTGGCGCCCTCGCGAGCTGCTGGTGTCCTGCCGCGGGTGGCACGATGCGGCCATGGCCTCGCCGCGGGTGCCCGCCGGGCAGGGCAACACGGCATTCGTCCTGGGTGGCGGGGGAGTGCTCGGCGCGGCCGAGGTCGGGATGCTGCAGGCTCTCCTCGAGCACGGCGTCCGGCCCGACCTGGTCGTGGGCACGTCGGTGGGGGCGATCAACGGTGCGCTCGTCGCCGCCGACCCCACGCCGGGCACCGTCGACCGGTTGCGCGGCGTGTGGGAGGAGCTGGTCTCCCAGCGGATCTTCACCGGGTCCGTGCTGGGCCGGGCGCGCACGCTGGTGCGGACCCGCACGCACCTGCACCCGCGGGAGCCGCTGCGGGACCTGCTCACCGAGCACCTCCCGGTGCGCACCTTCGCCGAGCTGCGGGTGCCGTTCCAGTGCGTCGCGGCCAGCATCGAGCGGGCCGCCGAGCACTGGTTCACCGAGGGCGCGTTGGTCGAGGCGGTGCTCGCCTCGTGCGCGGTGCCCGGGCTGCTGCCGCCCGTGGAGCTCGACGGCGAGCACTACCTCGACGGCGGGCTGGTGCACAGCATCCCGGTCGGCCGGGCGGTCGCGCTCGGCGCCGACACGATCTTCGTGCTGCACGTCGGGCGGATCGACCATCCACTGACCCCACCGACCGCGCCGTGGGAGGTCGCGCAGGTCGCCTTCGAGATCGCGCGGCGGCACCGGTTCGCCGCCGACCTGGCCGCCCTGCCACCCGGCGTCACGGTGCACGTGCTGCCCTCGGGGAACCCGGCTCCGCCCGGGGCCGCCAACCTGCGCTACCGCGACTTCTCCGGGGTCCCGGCCCGGATCGACCAGGCGTACCGCGCGGCGTGTAGCCACCTGAACCGGATCGGCGCGTCCCGGGACCGGGGAGCCTGAGGTGCTGCCGCCACGCCGCGTCCGCCGGGTCACCGGTCCGCTCCTCGTCGCCGCGCTGGTGGCCGCGGTCGCCCTGCTGCCCGCGCTGGTGGTCGTGGCGGTGGTTGCCTCGATGTTCCTGCCCGGCCGGCTGCGCGCGCTGCGGCTGCTGGCCTTCGCGTTGGTGTACCTCGCGCTGGAGGTGGCCGGGCTCGCGGTCGCGGCGGTCCTGTGGGTGCTCGGCGGCTTCGGCCGCAGGTTGGACACACCGCGGGCCCGGGCGGCGCACTACACCGTGCTCCGCCTGCTGCTCGACACGCTGATGCGGGTGGCCCAGCGGCTCTTCGCCCTGCGGCTGGTCACCGACGGCACGTCCTGGTCACCGCTGGACGACGGGGTGCCCGGCTCCACCAACGCCATGGTCGTGCTCTCCCGGCACGCCGGCCCGGGCAACTCGTTCCTGCTCGTGCACACGCTGATGAACCGCGACCACCTGCGCCAGCCGCGGATCGTGCTCAAGGACGTGCTGCAGCTGGACCCGCTGATCGACGTCTACCTCAACCGGCTGCCCAACCACTTCGTCTCGGCCGATCCCGCGGCGGGGTCCGGCTCCGAGGAGGCGATCGCGCACCTGGCCCGTGACCTGGGCGAGGAGGACGCGCTGCTGATCTTCCCCGAGGGTGCGAACTTCACCCCGCAGCGCCGGACCCGGGCCATCCAGCGACTGCGCGACCGAGGCCTGCTGTCCGCAGTGCGCCGGGCCGAGGCGATGCGGCACCTGCTGCCGCCGCGTCCCGGCGGGGTCGTCGCGGCGCTGCAGTCGGCCCCGCACGCCGACGTCGTCCTGGTCGCGCACACCGGACTGGAGCACCTGAGCACGGTCCGCGACCTGTGGCGGGGCCTGCCCATGGACAAGACCCTGCACCTGCGCTGGTGGTTCATCCCGGCCGCGGAGGTACCGCGGGACGAGACGCAGCTGACCGACTGGCTGTACCGGTGGTGGGAGACGATCGACGCCTGGATCACCGCCACCTCGGCAGCTCAGCGGGCGCAGGACGTGCGTGGGACCGGTGTCCCGCAGAGCCCGGACGTCGCCGAGACGCCCGGGAGCGAACCGTCGTAGTCGGGGCCGGCGTCGTCGGCCCAGATCCTCCGCCAGGTGCACCGCGCGGATCGCCAGGCTCCTGACGGCGATGAGGCCGCGGCCGTGCGGGCTGGGCCGGCCCGACGGGCACGCGGCTGGGTGATCCGCGGACCGCGATCCCTCTGCGGGCCTGCGACGCCGGCCGCGACCGGCGCTGTGGTGTCACACATCGGAGCCCTGTGACGTCCTCATGACATGAGGGATCCCGACAGCACCCCGGCGGTCGAGGAGGCCGCGGTGGTGTTCGAGCAGCTGCGCCCCCGCCTCGTCGGCGTCGCCTACGGCCTGCTCGGCACACTCGCCGAAGCCGAGGACGCGGTCCAGGAGGCCTGGATCAGACTCCAGCGCAGCGACCTGGAGGCCATCCGCGACGTTCCCGGCTGGCTGGTCACCACGACCTCGCGGATCGCGCTCGACGTGCTCCGTTCGGCCCGGTACCGCCGCGAGGCGTACGTCGGGCCCTGGCTGCCCGAGCCGGTCGAGACCGCTCCGGACCCGGCCGACTCGGTCAGTCTCGCCGACTCGCTGTCGTGGGCGATGCTGGTGGTCCTGGAGACGCTGAGTCCGGCTGAGCGGGCCGCGTTCGTGCTCCACGACGTGTTCGGGCTGTCCTTCGACGAGGTCGGCCGAGCCCTGGGCAGGGCGCCGGCTGCCTGCCGCAAGCTCGCCTCCCGCGCCCGGGAGCACGTCGAAGCCCGGCAGCCGCGCTTCGACGTCGACCCGGAGGTCCACCGCGAGGTCGTCGCGGCCTTCGGCCGCGCCACCGCCTCGGGCGACATCGAGGGGCTGGTAGGTCTGCTCGACCCCGACGCCGTCCTGACCTCCGACGGTGGCGGCGTGGCGCGGGCCCTCCCGAGGCCGATCCACGGCGCGCGGGAGATCGCGGAGTTCCTGGCCGGGATCGGCGTCAGCAGGTCGGGCCTGACCATGCAGCCGAGCGCGGTCAACGGCAGTCCGGCCGTGCTGGTCTTCGAACAGCGACGGCTCAGCTCGGTCCTGGCCCTCGGCATCCGCGGCGGACGCATCACCACCATCGATGCGATCCGCAACCCCCACAAGTTCCACGGTCTGCGCTCACTGACCGCAGACAGGTAGAGGAGGAAGGACGACACCATGGACACCCGTCTGGACCTGCACCGCTCCCGACTCGCCGCGCAGTTCACCCGCAGGCTCATCGCCGCAGCACAGGTCGTCGGCGAGTCCCCGCTCCCGGAGACCGTCCAGGAACTGGTGAGGATCCGCGCCAGCCAGATCAACGGCTGCGGCTTCTGCACCGACATGCACACCAAGGACGCGCTGGCCGCGGGGGAGACCCAGCAGCGGCTCAACCTGGTCGCCGCGTGGCGGGACGCCGCGGTCTTCAGCGAGGCCGAGCGTGCCGCCCTCGCGCTTGCCGAGGAGGGCACCCGCATCGCCGACGCCGCCACCGGCGTCAGTGACGAGGCCTGGCAGGCAGCGCGCAAGCACTTCGACGACGAGCAGCTGGCGGCCCTGATCGCCGAGATCGCCCTGATCAACGCGTGGAACCGCCTGAACGTGATCGCCGGCACGCCCGCCGGGTCCTACGAGCCCGGCCAGTTCGCCTCGCTCGGGCAGTGAGTGGTCGCCCGCGCTGCTCCCGGGTAGGAGGCGTCCCGGAGGCCGGACGGACCGGGCGGGTCAGCGGCGACGTGCGTCCGCGACGACCTCGAACCACTCCGTCCGGCTCTGCTCCTCGAGCCGCTCGAGCGTCGACCGCTGTTCGAGGAACGCCGGGTCGTGGTGCCAGGCCTCCCAGTCGTCCCGGCTCTGCCAGGTGCCGACGATGACCCGTGTGTGGGGTTCCTCCGTCGGGGTGAGCAGTTGGCCCGAGACCCAACCCGGCCGGTCGTGTGCGGACTCGAACCGGGTCCGCACCGCCGCGTCCCACTCGTCCTCCCCGCCCGGACGCAGCCGGGTGGTCGTCACCACGGTCATCATCGACAACTCCCACGCTGGACGGTCACCTGAGCAGTCAGTCTCGTCCGTCGGTCGTCCGGCTGCACGCGCCGGACAGCCACGTCGGCACTGCGGCCTTCCGCGCGATGGGACTCGCGCACCTCGGGGCCGGCGGTGCCCGACGTCCCCGGCCCCGAGCCGCGGGAGACGTGCGGATGGAACGGTCCGGAGCCCTCCGCGCGGTGAGCGTCGAACCGCCGACCGGCGCAGCACACCGCCGGATCACGGGCCGGCGGGTCGATGGGTGCACATGCCGAGCGGCGTCGTGCCGAGCAGGCAGGAGGAACAGGATGCCCGAGCCCATGGCGGTGATGATCCGCCGCTACTCCATGCGAGGGTCGATGGAGGAGCTGCTGGCGCGGGTCCAGCAGCAGTTCGCGCGGCAGCTGACGCACGATGGGCAGACGGCTGACGCAGCCGCGCCCGTCGTGCCGTCCGGGATCCTGAGTTACCAGGCGGTGCAGACCGGCGAGCAGTCGCTGTTGACCATCACGGTGTTCGAGACGCAACAGCACCTGGAGCGGGCCCAGGCGGCGGCGCGCGACATCCGGGAGAGCCTGGCCGCGTTCGACGTGCAGGAGGTGGAGACCCGCTCCGGGGTCATCCGGCTCAGCGTCGTCGACCAAGCGCTCCTGGGTGCTCGCTCGGCGGTCGCCGACGGACAGTGAGGCGGCCCTCGGGCGACAGGTCGCCCGTGGGGTCGGCCGGAGCAGGTGACGGGCCGGCGCCAGGGCTTCGAGGACGGGTTGCGTGATGAGGACCGAGGACGTCACGACGCCGCAGCCTGATCCGGCCGGCGAGGGGTCGTGAGGTGTGAGCAGCAGGACCCGGGCGGCGGTGCCGCTGCGCGGATCGATCAGCGCGAGCCGACGAGGTAGCGCTGCAGGGTGGGCGCGATCCACTCGACGAGCTCGGCCGGGGTCATCGTGACGACGGGCGGCAATTGCAGGACGTAGCGGGTCAGGGCCACGCCGAGGGCCTGGGAGGAGACGAGCCCGGCGCGAGTGGACGCGGCGGCCGGATCGTCGCTGAGCGCGGCGATCGTCGGCGTCAACTGCTCGATGAAGATCGTGCGCATCCGGGCGGCCGCCTCCTCGTCGGTGACCGCCGTCCGCAGCAGGATCTTCAGCGCGTCGTCGTCCTCCCACCGGGCGAGCAGGTGCGCGGCGAGCACGTGGCCGACCTCCTCCCGCGGCGTACCGGCGAGATCGGGCAGGCGCAGGTCGAACTCCGCGGCGACCGCGAACAACTGCCGCTTGCTACCGAAGTACCGCATCACCATCGACGGGTCGATGCCGGCATCAGCGGCGATGGCCCGCACGGTGGCCCGGTCGTAACCCTCGGCCCCGAAGCGCGCCTTGGCCGCGTGCAGGATCGCCTCCCGAGCCGGCAGGGAGCGGTCGGTGAAGGCCACCGACGGAGCATATGCCAACAGGTGTTGTCACCGGTGACGCATCGGTCTACGGTTGTTCGCCAACAGGCGTTGACCGATGGAGGTCCGGATGACCGTCCTCGTCTCGGGAATCGAGGGACCACTCGGGCGCGCGGCGACTCCGGTCCGGCCCCCGAGCGGCGAGGGACGGCTCCTGCGGTCCACCGCGTCCGCGGATCCCCGGCGCGCGACGCCGGCGGGCCCGCGCCTCGTCCTGCGTCACCCGCGTGCCGGAGCGCACCGGCAACCCACCCCTGCGCACGCTCATGCCGACTGAGAGGAGCTGACCATGCCGCACGTCCTGGTGCACCAGCGGATCACCGAGTTCGAGCGCTGGAAGGAGGTCTTCGACCGCCTCGGGCCCGCGCGGGTCGCGGCGAGCTGCCGCGCCACGACCGTGTTCCGCAACCGGGAGGACCCGCACGAGGTCGTCGTCCTGCTCGACGTCGACGACCTCGCCCGCGTCCGGGAGCACATCGGCAGCGCCGAGCTCCGTCGAGCCTGGCAGGAGGCCGGTGTCACGGACCCGGGAACCCGCTCGGTACTCGATCGAGTGGAGTCCGACGATGCCTGACGTGATCGTGGTGGGTGCCGGGCCGACCGGGTTGCTGCTCGCCGGTGACCTCGCCGCTGCGGGCATCGAGGTCACCGTCCTGGAGCGGCGCCTGGAGGAGTCGAACCTGACGCGCGCCTTCGTCGTGCACGCCCGCACGCTGGAGCAGTTCGACGCACGCGGCGTCGCCGACCGGCTGCTCGCGACCGGTACCAGGGTCGACCGGTTCCGGCTGTTCGGGCGCGTGTCGGTCGATCTCTCGCCGCTGCCGAGCCGGTACCCGTTCATCCTCGTCACCCCGCAGTACGAGGTCGAGAAGGCGCTCATGGAGCGGGCCCGGGCGGCCGGTGCGAGGGTGCTGCGGGGTGCGCACGTCCAGGGCGTGCAGCAGGACGCCGGACACGTGGACGTCTCCTACCGGGACGCGGACGGCACGGCACGGTCGCTCCGCGCCGCTTACGTGGTCGGCACGGACGGTCACCACAGTGCCGTCCGCAGCTCGCTGGGGCTGGCGTTCCCCGGTCGTTCGGTGGTCCGTTCGGTGATGCTCGCCGACGTGCGGATGACCGATCCGCCCGCCGAGCTGCTCACCGTCGACGGCAAGGAGGACGGGTTCTGCTTCGTCGTGGGCTTCGGCGACGGCTGGTACCGCGTCATCGCCCGCGACCGGCGCCGCGACCTGCCCGACGACGCGCCGGTCTCGCTCGAGGAGATCGCCGCGGTCGCCCGGCACGTGTTCGGCACGGACTTCGGCATGCACGACCCGCGCTGGATGTCGCGGTTCCACAGCGACGAGCGCCAGGCGCCGCGGTACCGGGTGGGGCGGGTGTTCCTCGCCGGCGACGCCGCGCACGTCCACTCCCCGGCCGGCGGTCTGGGGATGAACACCGGCCTGCAGGACGCCGCGAACCTGGGCTGGAAGCTGGCAGCCGCCGTGCGCGGCCGCGGCGACGACCGGCTGCTCGACAGCTACGAGGCGGAGCGCCACCCCGTGGGCCGGGCGGTGCTCCGGATGAGCGGGGGCCTGCTGCGCGCGGCGCTGCTGCGCTCGGGCCCGGCTCGTGCGGTCCGCGACGCCGTCCTGCCCGTGCTGTTCTCCGTGCCGGCCATCGGCCGCCAGGTCCGGCTCCGGATCAGCGGCATCGGGATCCGCTACGCCCGCCCGCGCGGTGCTCATCCGCTGGTCGGCACCAGGGCCCCCGACGTCACCGCCGACGACGGCACCCGGCTGTACGAGGCGCTGCGCCGTGGGCGGTTCGTGCTCGCGGCTCCGCCCGGCTCCGCGCCGGCCGTGCCCGGCGTCACTCCGCTGGACGTGCTGGGTGCAGCCACTGCGGTGCTGGTCCGCCCCGACGGCTACGTCGCCTGGGCCGGCCGCACGCCGGACGGACTGGAGACGGCGCTGACCGACTGGGGTGCAGCGGCCCTGGGCCCCGCCGGGGCGCGGGCGTGACCGCCGACCGAGGACCTCGGGCGGGATGATGTGCCGGGAGCGCGCCGCGACTCACCGTGCCGATCGGACCGGCCTGATGGCCAGGGCGCCGAGTGCAGCGAAGAGCGCGGCGACGATGAACAGCGCCACGTAGTTGCTCTCCGTCCCCTTGCTGAGAACGGGGATGGCGAGGAAGAGGGGGGCCACCGCCGGTGCCACTGCCGGGGGGAGCGCGGTCGCCACGTTGAAGACTGCCATCTCCTTCGCGGCCTCGTCCGGGTTCGGGAGGACGTCGGTGACCAGTGCGAGGTCGACGGCGAGGTACGCCCCCTCGCCGATCCCCGTGACCGCCATGCCCACGAGGAAGACGGGGAACGACTCGGCGAACGCGATGACGGCGAGGCCGGCGGCGTAGAGGCCGGCAGCGACGGTGATGAAGACCTTCCGGCGGTCCAGCCGGTCCGACAGCCAGCCACCGACCGGGCTGGCGGCGAAGACGAAGGCGTAGTGGACCAGGGTGGACACGGCGACGAGGGTGGCGACCCGTTCCAGCGGGATCCGTAGCTGGTCGATCAGGTAGAACGCCTGGAACGTCACCAGGGTGGAGACGCCCATGAAGACCAGGAACCGGCTCAGCCAGGTCCACCCGAAGTCCGGGTACCGTCGCGGGCTCACCCAGTAGCTGCCGAGGAACTCCCGCCAGTCGAACCTGGGCAGCTGCCGTGCGTCTTCCTGGCGCAGTCGGCGGTCCGTGTAAGCCGGCAGGAGCAGCCCGACGCCGATCACCAGGACGACCGCCGGGGCCAGGAACAGCAGGAACGGCCTGGTCGTGAACGCCTGCGCCAGGCCGGCGCCGCCCACCGCGCCGACGGGGATGCCCATGCCCAGGAGGCCCGAGACCCTGCCCCGCTGGTGGTGGGGCACGTGGTCCGGCAGCAGGGAGGTCAGCGCCGCGATCGTCGCGTTCAGCCCGACGGTCGCGACGCACCAGCCGAGCAGGATGAGGACGACGGTGGTGGATGAAGCGATCACCACCAGGCCCAGGATCGTGATGACGACACCGGCGACGAGCCACGGCTTGCGCATCCCGAGCCGGGATGTGGTGCGGTCGCTGAGCTTGCCGACCAGCGGGTTCGCGATGACGCCCACGATCCCTGCCACGCCGAGGACCAGCGCCAGCGCGCCGCTCCGCTCCCCCTCGGGGAGGACGGTGGCCAGGTGGACGGACAGGGCGATGACCGTCGGGGTCAGCAGGGTCATCCACAAGCCGAAGTAGGCGATGGCGAACGGGACGACGAAGCGCGCTCCGACCGGCGTGGTCGGCGCCCGGAACCCCGTCGCCGACCCGCTCGAGGCGACGGTGGTCGAGGCGCCGTCCTGTGATGCGTCCATGTGGTCGTCCTCTCCTGCGGCTCGGGCGGTTCGTCGTCCGGCTGGGTGCGACGAGGTGTCCGCCACAGGAAAGGGCTTGGAACGGCCGAGCGGAAGCGGGCTCCACGCGCCCGCGTGCGGCGATCTCGGGACGGACCACGGCGGAGGACGGTCCGAGCCGTGCCGGGCAGGCCCGTCACCAGCGGCCGAGCCCGGTGACGCCGGTACCTGCCCGATGAACACGGCTGCACATCGATCCGTACCCGGGGTGCCGCCGGTGAGCGGGCGTACCGGAGGGCCGGAACGGCGATGGCCACGGCCTCGGGGCGATCCCGTGCGCCGTCGCCTGTTGTCGGGCGGCGAGGTGGCGGGGGATTCTCACTCATGACGTCGAGTCCCTCGTACGAGCAGTCGAAGCAGGTCGCCGAGGCCAGCCGGGAGAGGGAGTGGACCAGGCCGTCTTTCGGCAAGGAGCTCTTCCTCGGCAGGTTCCGCCTGGACCTGATCCACCCCCAGCCCGAGCTCGACCAGGGCCAGGTCAGGAAGGGGGAGGCCTTCCTCGAGCGCCTGCGCGTCTTCCTCACAGGGAGCGTCGACCGGCAGCTGATCGAGCGCGAGGCGAGGATCCCGACAGACGTCATCCGGGGCCTCGGGGACCTGGGCGCCCTCGGCATGAAGATCCCCGAGGAGTACGGCGGGCTGGGGCTGAGCCAGGTCCACTACAACAAGGCGCTGGCCATGGCGGGCACGTGGCACTCGTCGATCTCGACCCTGCTGTCCGCACACCAGTCGATCGGCCTCCCCGAGCCGCTGCGCCTGTTCGGCTCGGAGGAGCAGAAGCGCGAGTGGCTGCCCAAGCTCGCCAAGGACCACGTCTCGGCGTTCCTGCTCACCGAGCCGGACGTCGGTTCCGATCCAGCGCGCATGAGCACGACCGCGATCCCGACCGAGGACGGCACCGGCTACCGGATCAGCGGCACGAAGTTGTGGGCGACCAACGGCGCGATCGCCGACGTCGTGGTGGTCATGGCCGTCGTCCCGGAGTCCGACGGCCACCCGGGCGGCATCACCGCCTTCATCTGCCCGTACCAGCGGGAGGGCATCACCGTCGTGCATCGCAACGAGTTCATGGGACTCCGGGGCATCGAGAACTCGGTGACGCGCTTCGACGACGTCTTCGTCCCGAACTCGGACGTCATCGGCGGCGAGGGCAAGGGTCTGCGGATCGCGCTGACCACCCTCAACACCGGCCGCCTGTCGCTGCCGGCGTTCTGCCTGTCGGCGGTCAAGTACTCGCTGAAGATCGCACGCGAGTGGGCGGCCGAGCGCACGCAGTGGGGCAAGCCCATCGGCGAGCACGACGCGATCGCGCAGAAGCTCGCCTGGCTGACGGGCACCGCGTTCGGCCTCGAGGCGGTGCTCGACGTGTCGAGTCGCCAGGCCGACGACAAGCGCAACGACATCCGCATCGAGGCCGCGCTCGCCAAGCTCTACGGGTCCGAGCTCGGCTGGATCGCCGTCGACGAGATGGTCCAGGTCCGCGGCGGCCGCGCCTACGAGACCGCCGAGTCGCTCGCCCGTCGCGGCGAGAAGCCGGTGCCGGCCGAGCAGATGCTGCGCGACATGCGCATCAACCGCATCTTCGAGGGCTCGACGGAGATCATGCACCTGCTGATCGCTCGTGAGGCCGTCGACCAGCACCTGAAGGTCGCGGGCGACGTGGTGTTCGGCGACTCCGGTCTGGCCCACAAGGTGAAGGCCGCCGTGCGGGCCGGCGCCTTCTACGCCGCGTGGTTCCCGACGCTGACGACGGGCGCCGGCCAGCGTCCGGGCTCCTTCTCCGAGTTCGGCGACCTGGCCGGACACCTGCGCTACGTCGAGCGCCACTCGCGCAAGCTCGCGCGGTCGACCTTCTACGCGATGGGCCGCTACCAGGCGCGTCTGGAGCAGAAGGGCCATCTGCTCGGCCGGATCGTCGACATCGGTGCGGAGCTCTACGCCATGGCGTGTGCGTGCGTCTACGCGGACACCATCGCGCGCGAGGACCCCCGACGCAGGCAGGAGGCCTTCGAGCTGGCCGACCTGTTCTGCGGCCAGGCCCGGCGTCGGGCCGATCGGCTGTTCACGGAGCTGCGGGCCAACGACGACGCGGCTCAGTACGAGGTCGCCCAGCAGGTGCTGAGCGGCCGCTACGGGTGGTTCGAGCAGGACGTCCTCGACCCGGCGGGCGATGGCCCGATGATGCCGGCGCACGCACAGCCGGCCGCCGAGCAGTTCGAGGACGTGCGGGTCGGGACCGCGCCGGAGGTGGAGACCACGGCCGCGCAGTAGCAGAGCCGCACGTCCGAGCGGTGAGCGGTTCCAGGACACCGAGACGACCCGTCGAGTGGTGGCACGTACGGAGGTCTGATTTCATGTCGGTCCTGTAGCGGAAGGACCCCGGCCCCGGGGTCTTGCCAGCCAGGAGCCGCCGTGGCGCTCAGAGTGGCCGTCCTCGCAACCGGTGGGACCATCGCGACCCGCACGGACGGGTCCGGGACGGCCGTGGCGCGGACGAGCGGCCGGGAACCGCTCGGCGACCTCCCTCTCTCTGCCGGGGTCGCTGTCGACGCGGAGGACGTCCTCCGAGTCGGCAGCTGCGCGACGACCCGGCAGCACCTGCACCTGCAGCAGCTCGCCGTCCGCGTCGACGAACGCCTTCGGGACGACGTGGCTCGCCCGCATCGCCCTCGCAGCACTGCTCTGCGTCCACGACGACGCCGACGCCGTGCGGGCGGCCTCCACCGAGTACGTGGACCCGACGACTCGGCCACCTGACCGACCCCCGGTCGCCAGGGCCAGGGGCTGACGCCCATCTGACGGAGGAGGTATCTCCCGGTGCCGAAGGAAGTCCTTTGTGCGTTCGGAGTCGATGTCGACGCGGTGGCCGGTTGGCTGGGGTCCTACGGGGGAGAGGACTCCCCGGATGACATCTCCCGCGGTCTCTTCGCCGGAGAGGTCGGCGTGCCCCGCCTGCTGGCGCTCTTCGACCGGTACGACCTGCGGACCTCGTGGTTCGTACCCGGGCACTCCATCGAGACGTTCCCGGACCAGTTCCGGCAGATCGTCGACGGCGGTCACGAGGTCGGGGTGCACGGGTACAGCCACGAGAACCCGATCGCGATGAGCCGCGGGCAGGAGTCCGCCGTGCTCGACCGCTGCATCGAGCTCATCGAGAAGATGGCGGACCGGCGCCCCACGGGATACGTGGCTCCGTGGTGGGAGTTCTCGCCCGTGACCAACGAGCTGTTGCTCGAGAGGGGCATCAAGTACGACCACTCGCTGATGCACGACGACTTCACGCCGTACCGGGTCCGGGTCGGCGACAGCTGGACGAAGATCGACTACTCGAAGTCGGCCGAGGAGTGGATGAGGCCGCTGGTCCGCGGCCAGGAGACCGACCTCATCGAGATCCCGGCGAACTGGTATCTCGACGACCTGCCGCCGATGATGTTCGTCAAGACCAGCCCCAACAGTCACGGGTTCGTGAACCCGCGCCACCTCGAGGAGATGTGGCGGGACCAGTTCGACTGGGTCCACCGCGAGATGGACTACGCGGCGTTCACGATGACCATCCACCCGGACGTCTCCGGGCGCCCGCAGGTCCTACTCATGCTGGAGAGGCTGATCGAGCACATCAACGGCCACGACGGGATCCGCTGGGCCACGTTCGACGAGATCGCCGACGACTACGCGGCACGCTTCCCGCGGGACGGAGGCGCACGATGACCGGGTCGGAGCGGCCACCGGTGGGTCGCCGGGAGCACGGGCGCCACCACGAGGACGTCTCGCCGACGCGGCACTTCGAGGAGATGTCCCCGGTCGGGCACTACGCCGAGAACGAGCTCGTCGAGGCGCCGCAGCTGGTCCGCCGTCGGTTCCCGACGTTCAGCCGGCGCGAGACCAACGTGGCGATGGGCCTGGCCCTGGCCGCCTGGACGGTCGCGGTCTTCGACTACGGGCTGTTCGGCACGCTGCTGCCGGCCATGCAGCAGGACTTCGGCTGGACCGCCGAGTGGGCCTATCTCGTGAACACCCTCATCGCCGTCGGTACGGCCATTGTGGCCTTCGGTGTCGGCCCCATCATCGACCGCCTGGGGCGGCGGCGCGGGATGATGACCACCATCGGCGGCACGGCCGTCGCCTCCGCGCTGACGGCCGTCATCCCGGCCAATGCCGGAGCGCTGACATCGGGGTCGGCCGTCGTCGTGCGCTCCCTGGGCGGCCTGGGCTTCTCCGAGCAGTCGGTGAACGCCACCTACCTCAACGAGGTGTTCTCCCTGACGGAGGACGAGGGGAAGAAGAAGAACCGCGGGTTCTGGTACGGCATCGTCCAGGGCGGCTGGCCCCTCGGCTTCCTCATCTCGAGCGCGTTGTCGCTGCTGCTGCTCGACGTGATCGGGTGGCGCGGCATGTACCTGGTGGCGTGCGTCCCCGCGATCGTCCTGGTCGTCGTCATCGGCCGGAGACTGCGGGAGAGCCCGCAGTTCGAGCTGCACCAGCAGATGAACCGGCTCAAGGCGGAGGGCCGGGGTGCCGAGGCCGAGCAGCTCGCCGCTGAGTACGGCGTCGAGCACGTCACCGACGCCCCGATCGCCCGGATCTTCGCCCCGGGCCTCCGGCGCAACACGATCGTGCTGTCACTGGCCTGGATCGTGAACTTCTTCGGCATCAACATCTTCAGCGTCCTCGGCAGCTCCGTGCTGGCCAACGCCAAGGGGGTCCAGCTGAGCACCGCGTTCTGGATGCTGGTCATCATCAACCTCGGGGCCTATTTCGGATACATCTTCCACGGCTGGCTCGGTGACCGGATCGGGCGCAAGAACACCATCGTCATCGGCTGGATGATCTCCGGCGTCGCCTTCGCCGTGATGCTGGCCGTCCAGAACACCGCCTTGATCGTCCTGACGTACGCGGTCGGGCTGTTCTTCCTGGTCGGCCCGTACGCGGCCATCCTCTTCTACATGGGGGAGTGCTACCCCACCGACTGCCGTGGTACCGGCACGGTGATCATCGGGGCGATGAGCCAACCCGGCACGATCATCGGCGGGTTCCTGTTCACGGCGGCCGCCGCGGCGTGGGGCACCGGCGCAGCGGCGCTGTGGGTCGGCGCGCTGGGGACGTTCGTGTCCGGGCTGCTCATGCTGTTCGCCAAGCCCGTCGCGCAACTGGAGCACTGACCGATGACCACTGATGAGGGAGACGGGGCCCGACGGGTCGCCGTGGTGACAGGAGCGGCCAGCGGCATCGGGCGCGCCACGGCGGTCGGCTACGCCGGCGCCGGCGCAGCCGTCGTCATCGGGACGTTCCCGGGGGATCCGCACGATCCCGGTGAGACGCTCCGCCAGGTGGAGGCCGCCGGGGGGAACGGGTTGGTCGTGGAGGTGGACGTCCGGGACAGCGCGCAGGTCGACGAGCTCGCCACACGGGCTCTGGACGAGTTCGGCCGGATCGACCACGTGGTCGCCAACGCGGGCGTGCTACGGCGGGCGCCGCTGGCCGATCTCACGGATGCGGCCTGGGACGACATGCTGTCGGTCGACCTGACCGGCGTGCTGCGGACCTTCCGCTCCTGCGCGGCGGCGCTGGGGGAGGGGGCGGCCATGGTGGCCGTCTCGTCGATCGCCGGCGGGGTCTACGGCTGGGAGGACCACGCCCACTACGCGGCCGCCAAGGCCGGCGTCCTGGGGCTGTGCCGGTCCCTGGCGGTCGAACTGGCGCCTCGGGGTGTGCGGGTCAACGCCGTGATCCCCGGGTTGATCGAGACCCCGCAGTCCTCCGACCCCGTCAACTCGCTCGGGCCGGAGGGGCTGCAGCGCGCCGGTGCGGACATCCCGTGGGGCCGGGTCGGGCGGCCGGAGGAGGTCGCCGACGTGATCCGGTTCCTCACGTCGCCGGCTGCGCAGTACGTGACCGGGCAGGCGATCGTCGTCGACGGTGGTCTGACCGTGAAGATGCGGGCGTGACCGGCGTGCTGCAGGGCCGGCGGGCCCTCGTCACCGGCGGCGCCAGCGGGATCGGCCGCGCCATCGCCGAGGCGTTCCTCGCGGAGGGCGCCCGGGTGGTCCTCCTGGACCGCGACGAGACGCTGGTCGAGCAGGCGGCCCGGGACGTCGGCGCCGCCGGCTCGGTCGCGGCCGACGTCGCCGACGAGGCCCAGGTGCGGCAGGCGGTGACCGACGCCGAGCAGACGTTGGGCGACATCGACGTCCTGGTCAACGCCGCGGGCATCCTCACCCAGGCTCCGCTGGTCGAGATGTCCCTCGCGCAGTGGCAGCAGACGATCGACGTGGACCTGACCGGCGTCTTCCTGATGTGCCGGCACGTCGTGCCCGGGATGGTGCACCGAGGAGCCGGCCGGGTGATCAACATTGCCTCGCAACTGGCGATCAAGGGCGGCGAGTCCCTCACGCACTACAGCGCCGCCAAGGCCGGGGTCATCGGTCTGACCAAGGCCCTGGCCCTGGAGGTGTCCCGTTCCGGGGTGCTGGTCAATGCCATCGCTCCCGGCCCGATCGAGACGCCGCTCGTCGAGGGCATCTCCGAGGACTGGAAGACGGCGAAGCGCGCAGAACTGCCGCTCGGCCGCTTCGGCCGGCCGGAGGAGGTCGCTCCCACCGCGGTGCTCCTGGCCAGTTCCCCTGGTGGGGACCTGTACGTGGGACAGACGCTCGGGCCCAACTCCGGCGACGTCATGCCCTAGTCGCGTCGATCCGCGTGGCGCAGCGACCAGAGAGGAGGACGTGATGTGCGGGGCCTGTGGCCGCAGGACGGCGGTGCTGCTCGCCCTGCCGGCCCGGCTCACCCACCCCACCGCACCATCCGCTCCCACCCCGGTGGTGGTCGTGGCGATGGCGGATGCCGCCGCTGCGACGGCCCGCTCCACTCCCTCGAGCCGTCTTCCGGAACCAGGAGGGAAAGATGACCGTCAGCATCAACTCCGACATCGGTGAGTCGTTCGGGATCCACTCCTTCGGCAACGACGAGCGTCTGCTGCCGCTGATCGACACCGCCAACGTGGCCTGCGGCTTCCACGCCGGCGACCCGGTCGGCATCCACGAGGTCGTCGCGAGAGCGGGAGCGGCCGGGATCTCCGTGGGGGCGCATCCCGGGCTCCCGGACCCGGTCGGGTTCGGACGCCGGGAGATGAAGCTGTTCCCCGAGGAGGTCCGGGACATCGTCCTGTACCAGGTGGGCGCGCTGTCGGGGTTCCTCGCTGCCGAGGGGTTGCCCCTCGACCACATCAAGCCGCACGGCTCGCTCTACGGCATGCTGGCCCGCGACGAGCAGCTCATGGACGCCGTGTGCGACGTCGCGGTCCAGTACGGCGTGCCGGTCTACGGGATGGCCGGAACCGCCCACGAGGAGGTCGCCGAGCGCCGTGGCGTGGACTTCGTCTCCGAGTTCTACGTGGACCTGGGTTACCGCGCCGACGGGTCCCTGATCATCGCGCGCCGCCCGTCAGCGACTCCGCCGGAGCTGGCCGCCAGGCGGGCTCGCCTGGCCCTGGCGGAGGGGGCCGCCGAGGCCGACACCGGCGAGCGCGTCCCCGTCCGGGTGGAGAGCATCTGCGTGCACTCCGACACTCCCAACGCCGTGGACGTCGCCACCGCGGTGCGTTCCGTACTCGACGCCACGACCAGCGATCCCACCGCCAGCGAAAGGACCCGATGATGGCCGAGCACACGGTCCTGTCCCCCCTCCCAGGGGTCTTCTACCGCAGCCCCTCGCCGACGGATCCCCCGTTCGCGGAGGTCGGGTCCTCGGTCACCGCGGACCAGACGATCGGACTGGTCGAGATCATGAAGCAGTTCGCCGAGGTCAAGGCGGGGGTGGACGGGAGCCTCACCGGCTTCACCGTGGAGAACCAAGCCACGGTCGGACCGGGGGACCCGATCGCCACCATCGACGCGGGCTGACCGATGCGCAAGCTCCTGGTCGCCAACCGCGGCGAGATCGCCATCCGGGTCGTCCGGGCCGCCCGGGAACTGGGCATCCCCACCGTCGCGGTCTGCAGCGAGCCCGACGTGGAGGCGCTGCACGCGCGCGCCGCGGACGAGCACGTGGTGATCGGGCCGGCCGCAGCGGCACGCAGTTACCTGGACGTCGACGCCGTCCTGGAGGCAGCGGCGGAGGTGGGCGCGGACGCCGTCCACCCGGGGTACGGCTTCCTCTCCGAGCGGGCCGACTTCGCCGAGCGCCTCGACCAGGCGGGGATCACCTTCGTCGGGCCGTCGGCCGAGGCGATCCGCCTGATGGGGGACAAGGCGCTGGCCCGCTCCACCGCCGCCCACGCCGGGGTCCCGACCGTGCCCGGCTCCGACGGCCCGGTCGCGGGCGTGCCGGAGGCCCTCGACGTCGCGGCGGAGATCGGCTACCCGGTCGCGGTCAAGGCGGCCGCCGGTGGAGGCGGCCGGGGGATCCGCGTCGTAGGGACGCCGGAGGAGCTCCGGACGGCGGTCCCGACGGCCCAGGCCGAGGCCGCCGCGGCCTTCGGGCACGGCGAGGTCTACCTCGAGCGGTTCGTCGAGCACGCGCACCACGTGGAGGTGCAGGTCTTCGGCGACGGCTCCCGGTTCCTGCACCTGGGGGAGCGCGAGTGCTCGCTGCAGCGCCGCAGGCAGAAGATTCTCGAGGAGGCCCCCTCGCCGAGCATCTCGGAGCAGGTGCGGGAGGCGATGACCACCGCGGCGGTCCGGCTCGCCGCCGAGGTCTCCTACCGGGGCGCCGGCACCGTCGAGTTCCTCTACGACCCGGACCACCACGACTTCTTCTTCATCGAGATGAACACGCGCATCCAGGTCGAGCACCCGATCACCGAGATGGTCACCGGCCGCGACCTGGTGCGCGAGCAGCTGAGCGTCGCGGCCGGGAACCCGCTGTCCTTCACCCAGGAGGACGTGGAGGTCCGCGGGCACTCGATCGAGCTGCGACTGAACGCCGAGGACCCCGCGATGCAGTTCATGCCGAGTCCGGGACCGCTCGAGGTGATGCGGATGCCGGCGGGCCCGTTCGTGCGCATCGACTCCGGTTACGAACAGGGCAGCGCGGTCAGCCCCTACTACGACTCGCTGCTGGCCAAGGTCATCGTCTGGGACGAGAACCGTCCGCGGGCCCTCGCGCGCGCCCGCCGGGCGCTCGACGAGGTGCACATCGTCGGGGTGCAGACGACCGCACCGTTCCTGCGCGAGGTCCTCGACCTCCCCGAGGTGGTGGAGGGCCGCTACCACTCCACCTTCCTCGAAGCCTGGATGGCCGACAGCGCCAAGACCCGGGAGACCGCATGAGCACCTCGACCGACGCGTCCAGCACCTCGACGGCGAGCCGCTATTCCTGGGGCGGCGACGAGCACCTCGTCGTGCAGGTGTCCGAGGAGATGAGCCTCGAGGCCAACTCCTCGGTGATGGCGGTGACCGACCTCCTCCGGCAGCGCCATCTCGACGGGGTCATGGACATCTGCCCGGCGAACGCCTCGTTCCTCATCCGGTTCGATCCCGACGTCCTCGCTCCGGCCGATCTCGAGGCCGCGGTCCGCGGGGCGGAAGCGGAGGTGGCGCACGCCCCGTCCCTGACCCTGGAGACGCGGGTCGTGGAGGTGCCGGTCTGGTACGCCGACCCCTACACCACCGAGACCGGTGCGCGGTTCCGCGACCGGCACCAGCAGCCCGAGGGGACCGACCTCGAGTTCGCCGCGGCAGAGAACGGGCTGTCCTCGGTGCAGGAGTTCATCGACCGGCACTCGGGCGCCCCGTGGATCACCTCGATGGTCGGGTTCGTCGCCGGCCTGCCGTTCATGTTCCAGATGGTGCCGCGGGAACGGCAGCTGGAGGTGCCGAAGTACCTCCGGCCCCGGACGGACACCCCACCGCTCACCGTGGGGCACGGCGGGTGCTTCGCCTGCATCTACTCCGTCCGCGGCGCCGGGGGCTACCAGATGTTCGGCGTCACGCCAGGGCCCATCTTCGATCCCGCTCAGACGCTGCCGGACTTCGCCGACTTCATGGTGTTCTTCCGTCCCGGCGACATCGTGAAGTTCCGGCCGATCGACGAGGGCGAGTACCACCGGATCCGCGAGGAGGTGTCGGCCGGCCGCTTCCGGTTCCGGCAGAAGCCCTTCCGCTTCAGCCTCGACGAGTTCCACGCGGACCCTGACGCGTACAACCGCACGGTCCTGGAGGTCCTCGATGGCGATTGAGATCGTCGCGCCCGGGTTGGGCTGCACGGTGCAGGACCAGGGCCGTCTCGGCCACTACGACGTCGGGATCCCGCCGTCCGGAGCCCTCGACCTGTTCTCCGCCCTCGCCGCCAACCTCCTCGTCGGCAACGACGAGACGGCGGGCGTCCTGGAAGCGGCGTACATGGGACCGCAGCTCCGGTTCACGGCCCCAGCGGTCGTTGCCGTCACCGGCGCCACCATGCCGGTCACGGTCGGCGGGCAGACCCGGCCCTCGTGGGAGTCCTTCGACGTCGCGGCCGGTGACCTCCTGGAGTTCGGGTTCCTGCAGCAGGGGGCGCGGATCTACATCGCCGTCGCCGGTGGCATCGACGTGCCCGCGGTCCTCGGCAGCCGGTCGACCTACGCGCTGGGCGGCTTCGGCGGCTTCGCCGGACGCGCGGTGCAGACGGGGGACGTGCTCCAGGTCGGGGCGGGGTCCGGCCGCGCCGGTCAGCGGGTCCCCGAGCACCTGCGCCCCGCGCTGGCCCGGGAGCAGGAGCTGCGCACGGTCATGGGCCTGTACGACTACCGGCTGACCGATCGGGGCCTGGCCACACTGCTGGACACGACCTGGACGCTGACGCCGGTCGCCGACCGCATCGGCTTCCGGTACAGCGGCGGCGAACTCGAGTGGAGACCGCGGGAACAGCCCTTCGGGGCCGGCTCGGACCCGTCCAACATCGTGGACGCCGGGTACCCGCTGGGGTCCATCCAGGTACCGGGCGGCGTGGAACCGATCATCCTGCACCGCGACGCCGTCTCGGGCGGCGGTTACGCGATGGTCGGCACGGTGATCAGCGCCGACCTCGACACGGTCGCCCAGTCGTCCCCGGGAACCCGGACCCGGTTCCGTCCGGTGTCGCTCGCCGAGGCGCTCGAAGCGCGCGCCGACCGCCGTCGGAGGGTGGAGGAACTGCGCGCTGCAGTGGGGTGAGCGGAC